>NZ_CADCWT010000010.1 GCF_902806485.1 Candidatus Frankia alpina
GAGACTTCTACAACGACCCGGCCGCACCGAAGCCGAACTCGATCGTCCCGGGGGCTACCGTCGCCGTCCCCGATGAACAGGGGCGGGTGCTGCTCATCCGCCGGTCGAACAACGGCCGGTGGGCGCTGCCGGGCGGACAGATGGAGGTGGGCGAGTTGCTGCCCGAAGCGGCAGCGCGCGAAGTCGGGGAGGAGACCGGACTACTGATCTTTAATGCGCGGTGCCGGTTGATGGATCATGATGATGGCTCCACGGCCGGTCCGGTGATGGCGAAGTACCTCTCGGGCAGGTCAGAACGGTGCCGGACCGGCTCGCGGACGGTTCCCGGCCGGCGCACAACCCCGCCCCCGACCCGCCCCCGACCGGTGATCAAGGTGTTCCGCGGAACCGCGTCGCGGTCGTCACCGTCGCTGCTGCCACGTCCGCACGGTTCTATCCGGGTCCCGGTCCCGGTCCGGTTCCGGTCGGGGTCGGGGTCGGGGTCGGGGTCGACGATTACGTTCCGTGGTCGGTGAGGGAGTCGGGAGCGGGGGTGTGCGTGGGAACGGTGCCACCTGGGTCCTTCTGTAGGGACAAACCGGACGCCGAACCCATCAGAGCGACCACATAGGCGCGCTCCCACGCATCCACCCCGAACACTCCACCGCCGCCGTCACACTCCGCGATCACCACCATGGCCGCGGCCACGTGGCACGGTCATGCAGGTTCCGCGGAACCGCCCTCGACCCGGCCGCATCCCACCTCCACCCGACGATCAAGGTGTTCCGCGGAACCGGGACCGGGACTGGGGCCGGGCAGAATCCACTCCAGTCCGACCCGGTGAATTAAAGATCAGTAAACGTTGAGATCGTAGGCATCCTGGGGACCTACACGGACCCACGCCACGTGATCGCCTACGACGATGGGGAGGTACGGCAGCAGTTCGCGATCTGCTTCGAGGCACGGACTATCGGCGGGACGCTGCTGGCGGACGGTAGCGAAGCGAAGGAAGCGCGCTTCGTCGCGGCGGAGGAACTCGACACGTTGAACCTGCACCCATCCATGCGGCTGCGAATCGATCACTTCGTTGCCCGCCAGTCGACTCCCTACCTCGGCTAGGGAAGACTCAGCTGACAGCATGTCACTGATCGCTTGCGCTCCGGAAAATCCTACGCGACCGACCGGGCAGGTGATCTTGATTGAAGATCATTTAACGGGCGGGAGGCATGATTGAAATACTCTTCATGTCGCTACTCGGCGTGACGTAAGTTGATCAATGATGATAGTCGCGGTCGGTAAGATCGCTACTAAGGATCAAGATGGTCGTGATCAGTTACTCGGTGATCGCTAGCTACAGGCCCACGGCCGTCAGAGGTCTCGCGGACGTCGCCGATCATGAGGGCCACTAGCTCCGAGCGGCGACCAGGGTGCGCACGACATCGATAACGGCCGGCGGAGCCTGGCGGGCACGCTGGCCCGACTCGGTGCGCGCCCGGCGGTGCACGGTGCACCATCCGGTCGCGGCGACGGCGAGTGGAGAATTACTCGCCTACTTTTTACAAGATCCTTTTATGTCTGGTTTGCCCAGTTTCTAGCGCCCGGGAAGTGAACGGTTCAGTGGCTCGGCGGGTGGCTCATTACCTCTGTCGCAGAGGTTCTTCTGTGCTCGGTGCTCGTCCAGCAGCTCCTGCCAGGGCTGCGCCACGTTGGCACCAGGACTGCGCGACACCTCACGACACGGCACGACACTCGGTCCGCCTATGGAGAGCTCATACCGGGACGGAAGCGGACGTAGTGACACTCCAGGGCACTCGCAGACACAGGAGTTGACACTGGAGGCATGACACACCCGCTGGGACAATTCGCGAACGGTCAGCCTGCGGGCCCTCCGGTCGCCCTGGAGGAGGGCGACCGGATGCTGCGGGTCCGCCTCGACGGTGGACAGACGTACGCCAAGCAGGGGTCGATGGTGGCCTACCGGGGCAAGCTCGACTTCGCCTACAAGGGGCAGGGCGTGGGTGGGTTCCTGCGGCGGGCGGTGACCGGCGAGGGCCAGGACCTGATGCGGGTCACGGGCCGCGGGACCGTCTGGTTCGCCGAGTCGGGCAGCCATATCTCGATCTTCACGCTCGACCGGGACAGCCTGACGGTCAACGGTCGCAGCCTGCTCGCGTTGGAATCCGGGGTGCGTTACAAGGTGACCACGACCTCGGGCGGGATCGGCGCGATGATCGCCGGTGGGGTGTTCAACACCGAGGTTTCCGGCACCGGCGGGGTGGCCGTGTTCTGCCTGGGTTCACCCCTGGTGCTTGCGACGGACGAACCGGTGTGTGTCGATCGAGACGCGGCCGTCGCCTGGACCGCGGGCGTGCGTACCCGTGTTGTTTCCACCTTCAAGATGGGGAATCTCGTGGGGCGCAGCTCCGGGGAACTCGCGCAGATCGAGTACTCCGGTCGGGGAGGCTTCGTCGTCGTCCAGTGCGGCGAAACTCCGGCGGCCGGTACAAGCCCCGACAAGCACTGACCCGCCTGCCGGCGCCGTCGCGTCGGGGCAGCTGGGGTGGGGATCCCGCCGCGTGGGGACCCCTGCGCGTGGGGAGTAAGTCCCCGCCGGCAGGAACACTCCTCGCGTGGGGAAAACCCGCCGCGCAGGGAACCGTGATCGCGCAGGGAGCCGTGATGTCGTCGCCAGCAACGCCTTCGGTCGGACGAGCCGGGCAGGCGGAACGAGCCGGATGGGGCGACCGGGGCAGCCGACCCTCGGCCCCGGCCGGGCCCGCGCCTGGCGCGCTGCTCGACGAGTTGCGTTCGATGCTCGCCGGCCAGGGTCTGCCGGTCGCCACCGTCGACCCGCCCGCGCCGGCCACCCCCCGAGCCGGCGGGGCACCTGAGTTGCCCGCCGCACTGGGCTGGGCGGCCAGCGGCCTGATGTGGCTCACGGGCCCGCCCGGGCGGGCCCCGCTGGTTCCGGACGGGCCGGTGCTGGCCCGCGCCGAGGCGGCAGCCTGGTTGTTCACGGCGTTGTCCCGGCAGCTCGGGCGGGCTGTCTGGCCCGATGTGGCCACGCTGTTGGGCGGCCGGGCCGCGCTGCTGGGGTTGCACCGCCGGGGTGACTGGTCGGCGAACGGGAGCTGCCCCGGCTGCTGCCGGCTGCGGATGGCTGGATCGCCGTCAACCTCTCGCGCCCCCACGCCGTGGACGCCCTCGTCGGCGCGCTCGGGGACTAGGTCGGACTGGTCTCGGCCGACCCGTGCCTGCATCCTGTCGAGCAGGCGTGGGCGGCCCTGAGGGCGGCGGCGGCCGCCAGACCGGCCGTTGACGTGGTCGACCTCGCTCGGCTGCTCGCCATCCCGGCCGCCGAGCTCGACGGCTCCCGCCGGCCCACGCCGATCCGGACCCTGCCGACCGTGGGTTCGCCGCCGGCCCTCCCGGCGTCGTCCTGGCGCGGGGCGGCGGCGGGAGCGGTGGGCGTCCGTGCCGAGCCACCCCTGGTCATCGACCTGTCCGCGATGTGGGCGGGTCCACTGTGCGCGCACCTGCTCGGCGAGATCGGGATGCGCGTGGTGAAGGTCGAGAGCGTGCAGCGGCCGGACGGGGCACGCCGTGGCGATCCGGACTTCTACGACTGGCTGCACGCCGGTCACGAAAGCGTGGCCCTCGACTTCGCGCCCCCGGGCGGCCGGGCCATGCTGCGTCGCCTGGTGGAGCGCGCCGACGTCGTCATCGAGTCATCGCGGCCGCGGGCCCTGGCCCAGCTCGGGCTCGACGCCGCGGAGCTCGTCGCCGCCCGGCCGGGGCGCACGTGGGTGAGCATCACCGGCTACGGGCGGTTCTACACCGACCCCCATTCGGGCCCCGACCCCGTCGCGTTCGGCGACGACGCTGCGGTAGGGGGTGGCCTCGTCGCGTGGGACCGCTCGGGCGGTGGTGACGCCGTGACCCCGGTGTTCTGTGGGGACGCCATCGCCGACCCGCTCACCGGCCTGTTCGCCGCGTTGGCCACGGCCGCGTCCGTGCTCGGCGGCGGCGGCCATCTGCTCGACGTCGCCATGCGCGAGGTGGCCGCCTGGGCGGCGGCGGCGCCAGCCGAGCCGGCGCCGTGGACCGTCACCGGCTGCGATCGGGATGGCTGGACGGTCCACCAGGCCGGCCGGACCCAGCGGGTCCTGCCCCCGCGCCCGCCGCGCGGGGGGGCCGTGGCGGGGGAGGCCGGGCGCAGGCAGGCCGCCGTCTCCGGAGCGGACACCCGCGCCGTCGTCGACGCACTTCGCCTGGCCTGACAGCGGCGTGGCACGCCGCGGCGGGCATCCCGCCGCCCGACCGCCCGGTCGGCACGCGGTTGCGCGGAACACCACGATCGTCTGGCCGGTTGGGGCGTGGTTGCGCACCGCGGGTCAATCGTGGGCCGGTTTCCGCCCGGCTGGCGGCTCAGCTGACGAGACGCGCCCGTCGGCCTCGATCGCCGGGTCGGTAGGCGCGTCGTCGCCGAGCAGCCGTCCCGCCGGCGACGGCCCCGACCCCGACCGCCGACCGCTGCGCGCGGCCCCGGAGGGGAGGCGGCCGGGGGGTGGGGCGAGGACGCTGTCGCCCGGATGGGCCTGGTCGCCGATCACCCGTTCGGCGGGCGACGCGGGCCCGCGGGCCACCGGCGCTGCGGTCGGGGGCGCCCCCGACGAGCGGGGATCGAGATGCCAGACGGCGACCGCCAGCCCGACCAGCCACAGGTACCACAGCAGCTCCCCGACGACGCGGCCGGTGATCGCGGCATCCACCCCGAAGGGCAGCAGGACCCCCCCGAGCACACCCCCCGCGGCAAGGCCGCCCCAGCCGGCGAGAGCGACGGCGGCCGGTTTCGGCAGGGCGGATCGCAGCGGTGGCCGCCGAGGCGTGGCGGCCCGCGCGGCGCGGGTCAGCAGGGCGACGGTCCAGCTCGCCGTGAGCAGACAGGCGAGCACCTCGCCGATCATCACCCCGAACAGAGTGCGTGCGGTGTCGAAGACGGCGGTCGCATGGTCCGCCTGGGTGGGGACAGCCGCGCGCCGGGCCAACGCGGGCACCGTGATCAGCCAGAACAGCAGGCCGGTGAGGTGCGCGCCGGCGGTCGCCGCACCCAGCACGGTCAGCAGTGGGCGGTGCGGGCCGCGCGGCAGCAGGCGGACGATCCCGACGGTGATCGGCAACAGCAGACCCGCGGCGACGCCGGCGAGCACGACACCGATGCCGATCGCCAGCCAGTGCTCTCGCACCAGCGCGAGGGTGTCGGCCGGCGGCGCGCTGAGCACCTCGGGGTAGTCGAGGGCATGGCGCAGCTCGGTGAGGCCGACCGCGCCGCACACCGCGCAGATTAGCAGCATGACGGCGGTGGCGCGCTGGCCCGTGGACATCGAACGCGGCTCCTCCCGACCGACCCGGGCTGGCGGGGTGGTGGCCGGGTAGGCACCCGCCGGGCGAACCAGCCACCTCCGCGCCGCGGAAGTCGTGGCGGGATTGTTACACCACGTTACCGGTGGTGGCGGATGGCCCGCCGCCTGGCCGAGCCAGGCCGACCGCGGACCGCGAACAGACCTGGCCGAACCCGGCGCCCGGCTCGATATTGTGAACGTGCCCGCGAGTGGGCGACCCGCGCCGGTTCGCCGGGACGCCGACGACTGCCAGGAGAGGCGAATTCAGTGTCCGCCACCGCCGTTCGATCGTTCCGGATCCTGCTCGCCGAGGACGATCCCGGTGACACGCGCATGATCACCGAGGCGCTGACGGACCGGGGATTCGACTACGAGCTGCATGTGGCCGCCGACGGCGTCGAGGCGATGCACTTCCTGCGCGATCCCGCGGAGCCCCGGCCGGACCTGATCCTGCTTGATCTCAACATGCCCCGGATGGACGGCCGGGAGGTCCTCGTGTCGATAAAGGCGGATCCGGATCTGCTGGCCATCCCGGTCGTCGTCCCGACGACCTCGGAGGCTCCGATTCGACGCGTTCATCCAGGCCCTCCACCAGATCGATGACTTCTATCTCGGCCTGGTCCGCCTGCCCGGAAGCTGAGCGGGCCGCGTCCGCCGGTATTGCCGGGGGTGGCGGGCCACCACCGGTTCGATTCTCAGGTACACCCGGCGGGGGCGAACCCGGCTGTGATTGTGGTGGATCGCCCCGCTGCGCGCACCACTTCCGGGTAGGTTCCCCTAACTTCGGGCAGCCTTACCTACATTGATGTTCCGAACGTTGTGGCAGGGCGGGAGTGTCGGCTCGCTGCGAATTACGCATCCTTGTGATTTGCTGGTGCCTGGAGGTTCGTAAGCCTGCCCGGTCCGGTCGATCTGTGCCCTCGTCGTCGCAGATGGTCGGTGTCCGGTCGTGGGCCGCCGGGGTGCCCGGAGCAGCCAGCCGCCCCGCTCCGGCACCCTGTGGGGCGTCTGGCTGGAAACAGTCGACGGAAAGGTGTGGAACCGATGGCGACGCGTGGCGACACGGAAATCATAGAAGTACTCAACAGTGTGCTGACGAACGAGCTCACCACGATCAACCAGTATTTCCTGCACAGCCGGATGCAGCGCAACTGGGGCTACCGGCGGATCTCGGAGCACTACTACCACGAGTCCATCGACGAGATGAAGCACGCCGATCTGCTCATCGAGCGGATCCTGTACCTCGGTGGCCTGCCGAATCTGCAGCGCCTGCACACGCTGCGTATCGGTGAGACGGTCCCCGAACAACTCGAGATCGACCGGACCGGCGAATTCGAGGCCGTCGATGTGCTGCGTGGCGGCGTCGCGCTCAGCCGCGAGCGCGGCGACATCGGCTCGGCGGTTCTCCTGGAGAAGATTCTCGTCTCCGAGGAGGAGCACATCGACTGGCTCGACGCCCAGCTGGAGTTGATCTCCCAGCTCGGCGCGGCGAACTACCTCACCCAGCAGATCCACACCGACGACTGACGAGCCGGGCGGAATAGTTGGCCCCGCGGGCGGGAAGTGGGCGCATCATGCCCCGGTCCGCCGCCCCCGCCTGTCACAGGAACCGGCGGGCGCGCCGAGCGGGCTGGTCGGGCGATGCCAGGGATTCCCCGGGCGTTCGTGGGGGTGGTAGCCCGGCCGGCGTGGTGGGTTGTTCGGTGGGTCACCGAATCCCGCCTTCCGTCTCGCCGCCGTCACGGACTGTTATTGGCTGGGGCTGTGGTCAATCCTTCCCGCGTGATGATGCCCGGTCTCGCTATGCAGGACCGATCCTCCTGGCGATAGTGTCCAGGCGGGCGATCGCGGCATCTGACGTCGACGTCCACAGGGGCCGCCAGCTCGGCGGCTCGCCGGAGAGGAGTGGGCCGATGGGCTTCGCCAGGCTTCGTCAGGCCCCGCCCGACCCCGGCCGGTGGCCGTCGGCGTCGTCGAAACCGCCCACCTGAACCGCCGGGAGCCCCCGCGTGGGTGCCCCCGAAAAAATCCCTTGCAAATGGAAAGGATCGTGCTCTAGTGGTGACGTACACGCTGCCGGAACTGAAATACGACTATGGCGCACTGGAACCATCCATCATCGGGCAGATAGTCGAACTGCATCACGACAAGCACCACGCGACCTACGTCAAGGGTGCGAACGACACCCTCGAGAAGATCGCGGAGGCGCGGGACAAGGGCGACTTCGGCGCTATCGTCGGCCTGGAGAAGACGCTCGCGTTCAACCTCTCCGGGCACATTCTGCACTCGATCTACTGGGAGAACCTCTCCCCGGACGGCGGCGACAAGCCGGACGGTGTGCTTGGCGAGGCCATCACCGCCGACTTCGGGTCCTTCGACGCCTTCAAGGCGCAGCTGAACGCCGCGACCACGACGGTGCAGGGCTCCGGCTGGGGCGTGCTGGCCTACGACGCCACCGGCCAGCGGCTGCTCATCGAGCAGGTGTACGACCACCAGAGCAACGTCGGCGTGGGTAACACCCCGCTGCTGGTGTTCGACGCGTGGGAGCACGCCTGGTACCTGCAGTACAAGAACGTCAAGGCCGACTATGCGACGGCCCTGTGGAACATCGTCAACTGGGCCGACGTCGCCGAGCGTCTCGTGAAGGCGAAGGCCGCGGCGGCCGTCTGATCGCAGCATCACCGCCGGTTGCGGCAAGGGTATCCCTTTCGGGTGATGCCCTTGCCGCTGTTCGTTTTTCTCCTGCATGTGATTCATGAATGTGATGTAGAGCACAGCGGGACCGGGTTGACGGATGCCGGCTCAACTACGGAGGGTAGTAAGCATGTCTGTGGACGCACGTCAGTCCGTTCGACTCGGGCGCGAGGTCTCCTTGTTGCCATCCCCCGCCCCGTGGCGTTGTCGCTGAGCTGATCCGCCGGGAGCTCCTACCGATCGTCGGTCCGCCGCCGGACCTTCGACCGTTGACTGAGGGCCGGTCGCCGTGAGGCGCCCTCGTTCTCGCCAGCTTGCCTCACACCCGCTTCGCGTGCCGGCGCCGCGTCGTCCTTCGACCGGTGGACCGGTCATGCCGTGGAACCCCGTCCACGCGTCCGATGCTCGGACCGGCGGGGGCCGAGGCACCGCCCGTCGGTACGCCCGGAGACGACGTGCCGCGCCCGGTCGTGGGGCCCGATCCAGCCCACTCGCGTGATCCGTCCGACCGACCACCCGCTGCACGCCCACGCTCCTGCCGCGTCTGCGGCACGCCCGGTCACCAGGCCGCGGCGATCCGTTTCCTCCGAAGGAGACCAGGCGCCGATGATGTCGCCGTTCCAGCCCCAGCCCCAGTCCCTCGTCGATTGGCAGGCGGGCACGTATCCCGCCGTCGCGGCGCCGCGCTCCCCGAGCCCGCGCGGCCCGGTTACCGCCACAACCCCCGCCCCACGAGGCCCCGTCGCGACGTCCGTGCGGCCGGCCGCCCGCGCCACCGTCGCCCGCCGCGACATCCGGGCCACGATCGCAGCCCTGCCCGGCCGGGGTGAGGACCCGGCGGTCTTCGACGCGCTCGCCGACCGGCTGGCGCTCGACGGCTACCTGCTCACCGTCGTCCCCGACGGCGGTAACCGGGTGTCGGCCCTCGTCGAGTGCCGGGTCCCGGGCGCGCCGTTCGTGCTGCTCGGCTCCGACACCGGCGCACTGGCGGCATTGGCGATGGTCGGCTCGCCCGCGGTGCGCCCCGACGGCCTGCTCCTGCTCAGCCTGCCTCTGCTGCACCTGCCCGTGGCCGGCCTGCCCGTCGAGGAGCCTTCCCCGCGCGCCCTGCCCGACCTGCCGATCCTGCTGCTGCACGGCGCCGATGACGAGGTCAGCCCGCTGCCTCTGGTGCGCATGACGACCCGGACCGCGCCGCGCGCCGAACTCGACGTGGTTCTCGGGGGCCACGACGTGCTCACCGGACCGGGCCGGCGTTGCGTCGCGGCGCGCACGGTGCTGTTCCTGGAGTCCCTACTGGACGCCTGAGCCCGCCCGGTCCCCGCCCGGTCCCCGCCCGGTCCCCGTCCCGGCGTCCGGATCGCTCCGGAGGCCGCATCGCCGCGGGTAGGCAGGCCGTCAGGCCAGCAGGTACCTGCGGCGCACCGCCTCGTCGATCATGATGCGGACGTACTTCCACAGTGCCGGCGAGCCGTCCTCGATGGTCTTCTGGTGGGCCAGCACGTCCGCCCGGGTCACCCCGTGCGGACGCCAGGTGCTCCCACCGGTGTAGGAGTTCAGCAGCAGCGGCTGGACCCGGTCGAGCGCGCGGGCGAACCGGGCGTCGGGGGTGCGCCGGGCCTCGAACTCGTCCCACAGCGCCCGCAGCTCGTCCGCCTGGTCGCCGGGAAGCTGCGGGAACAGCCGGTCGGCGGCGGCATGTTCACGTTCGGCCTGACCGGCGGCGGCCTGGGTGTCGTACAGGAAGGTGTCGCCCGCGTAGACCTCCACCAAATCGTGGATCAGCAGCATCCGGATGACACGCCCCTGGTTGACCTCCACCGCCGCGTACTCGCCGAGCACGACGGCGAGCATCGCCAGGTGCCAGGAATGCTCCGCGTCGTTCTCCCGCCGGGACAGGTCGATCAGGTGGCTCTGCCGCAGCACCGACTTGAGCTGGTCGATCTCCAGCAGGAACGCGATCTGCCGGGCGAGGCGCGGATCGGTGATTCCCGCGGGCGGCTCGACCGGCCGCGCCGCCGGGTCCACCGGCCCCTCGGTGACGGGGATCGTCGACACGTCGCTCCTCGCTGCTTGCCGCTTGCCCGCGTTGCGACTACCGAGGATACGGCTGCTCACGCGGGTTTTGCGCTGGCCGGTCGATCGGCGCGGTTGTCAACTACTCCGCATTTCCGGCCCGACTCAGACAGGGGGCTCACTTGAAGTAACCAGATCTGCGGGATACGCGTACGCTCAGTGACTGTGACGGTTGTAGCGCCGCCGCCTGCTCCCAGCGGGGGGCCGGATGCACGGCGCCGCGGGGGCGTCCGGCGACGGCGCGAGGGTGGCGAACCCGGGGCGCCGGTCCCGCCCCGCACTGGCTGGGTCGTCCGGGCCGCGCGGCTGGCGCGGACCGTCGCCGCGCGCTGCGATGCCGGCGTCCGGCTGCTCGGGCTGCTCGGCGTGCTCGTCGTCGTGCTGGCGCTGTTCGGGCTGATCCTGCGCGGCGTCGTCGCCCACCGGCTCGACGCCACCGACGATCTGGTCGCCTGGCAGGGGCGGGCGTTGGCTACGGCCCAGGAACTGCGTGCCGCGCTGTCCCAGGCGGACGCCGCCGCCGCCGCCGAGGTGTTCGCCCCCATCGAACTGCTGGTCGACAAGGGCGAGCCGGTGGCCGAGCTGCGGGCCCGCTACGACGGGATCAAGGCCGGCAAACCGTTCGAGACGAGCGTGGCCGAGGCGGCTCGCGACGTCCTCGACCTGCGCCGCCTCGGCCCGAGGCTGTGCGCCACGGATCCGGACCCCCGACTCGGGCTCCCCGTCCCGGACCCGGCGGCCGTGGCGGGAGACAGCGGCGACAACGACGGCGACGGCGAGGGGTCCGACTTCGCGGTCGCCGGAGACGGACCGGTCGACGGGGCGGACCAGGCCGGTGGGATGGAACCGCCCTGGTCCGAAACCGGGGATGTGCGTGCGCCCGGGGCTGCGGGCGGGCCCGGGGGCGCGGGGGCGCCGGGGGGCGTCCCGTCCGCGGCGTGTCCGCTGGACCTGCTGGCCGAGGGCATACCCGTCTACAACGGGATGGTGGAACGGGCCCGGGCGAACAACCGCGCCGGCCTGTCCGTGGGTGAGGCCAATCTGCGGGCGGCCTCGACGATGATGCGCACCCAGATCCTCCCCTCGACCGAGGTCCTCGTCGCCCGCTACGCGGCCGCCGTCGACCTCGCCTACCAGCAGGCCACCGGGTCGCAGGGGGAATGGGCCATCGTGATCACCGGCGGCTTCGCGCTCGGCTCGCTGATCGGCGTGCAGCTGCTGCTGGTGCGCCGGACGAACCGCCTGATAAACCCCGGCCTGGTGGTCGCGACCGGCGCGGTGTTGGCGGCCATGATCTGGACGGCGGTGGCGTTCGGCACCCAGCAGACCCGCCTGGACACCGCCCGCGACGCCGGCTACCGGCAGATGACGCTGCTCGCGCGGTCGAAGACGCTGGCCCTGGAGGCCCGGGTCGATGAGAACCTGTCGCTGACCGCGTTGGGCAACGGCGTCCGTTTCGACGAGCACTTCGCCTGGGTGACCAGGGGGCTGGGCTTCGACTCGGCCGGCGACCGGCTGCCGCCCGAACCGGTCACCCGTCGCGGGTCCCTCGTCGTGGCGCTCGACAGCCATCAGGGTGCCGACCTTCCGCCCGGGCTCGAGACGGACCTGCGTTCCTGGCTGCGGGTGCGCGACTCGGTGGTGCGGCTGCTTGCCTCCTCGCCCGACTCGGTCGTGGCCGCCGCCCACGGCCCCGGGGACGCCGGCTCCACCGGTGGGGACCTACGTTCGTCGGACACGTTCGGCGAGGCCGTCACCCGGACCCTCGGACCGGGTACGGCCGCGTTCACCCGTTTCCTCGGCAAGCTGGACGTGGCCGTCGACGCCGCCCGTGGCCGGTTCGAGGGCGATGTGCGCCGGGCGGCCGACGCCCTGAGGGGCCTGGCGCTGGCCGGCCCGGCTCTCGTGCTTGCCGCCATGGTCGCCGCGGCGGCCGGGATGTGGCCGCGGCTGCGGGAGTTCCTGTGACGAGCCGCGACGCCCTCGCCCGCCGTCCCCGCCGTCCCCGCCGTTCCCATCGTTCCCATCGTTCCGGCCATTCCCGCCGTTCCGGCCGGCTGGTCGCCGTGGGGCTCGCCTGCTGCCTGGCCCTGCTGGGCGGTGCGGGTTGCAGTACGGCGCGCAGCCCACTGCCGATCGAGGCCGGACCGCTGCCGCCTTCCCCGGCGCCCCCGGCCGAACCGACGCCGGCGCCGGCCGGGGCGGTCAACCCGGATGGCACCTGCCGCCAGGACGGCCGGCTGGTGCGCTCGACGCAGCCGCCGCTGAACCCGATGCCGGCACCGGGTCACATGCCGGTCGGCAGCCGGATGCGCCTGATCGCTGAGGACCGGGGCTACCTGCGGGTCGGCATCGTCACCGACGCCCCGCCCGCGGGGCTGATGAACTGGCGCACCCTGCGGCTGGAGGGGTTCGACGTCGGCATCGCCCGCGCCGTCGCCGCGGCGATCTTCGGACCGGACGGCGTCGACGACCACATCCAGTTCCGGGCGGTTACCACGTCGGAACGGGAGGACCTGCTGCGCTCCAACATGGTCGACATGCTCGTCGCCACGATGACCATCACCTGCGAACGCAAGCGGCAGGTGCGGTTCTCCAGCGTCTACTACGAATCGACCCTGCGGCTGCTGGTCCGCCAGGATGCCGGCTTCACCGACATCGCGGACCTCGCCGGCCGGCCGGTGTGCACCTCGGCGGGCAGCACGGCCAGCGAGAAGCTCGCCCGGTTGCCGGTGCCCGCCCCGCGACCGGTCACCCGTTCCCGCATCGCCGACTGCCTGGTCGCCCTTCAACACGGCGATGTCGATGCGATCGTCGGCGACGACGTCCTGCTCGCCGGGCTCGCCGCTCAGGATCCCTACACGACGGTGCTCGGCCCGCAGGCGTTCGGGGCGGCGTTCGCGGCCGGCGGGCGACTCGATGAACCCTACGGCATCGCGATGCCGATCACCGGGGATACCGCGGGCGACGACGGGTTCGTGGCGTTCGTCAACGGAGTGCTGCGCCAGATCATGCTCGACGGCACCTGGTCGCGGCTGTACGACGAGTGGCTGCGGCCCGGCCTGCGCGTCCCCGGCCGCCCACCGCTGGCTGACGCTGGCACCGAGCCCGGCGGCTCTTAGAGCGACCGGCGATGGAAGGTGGCGGCGGGGTAGAGGTAGAGGTCGTTGATGTGGGCGTTGGCCCGGGCGGCCGGTCAGATCGTTACCCGGCGCAGCGTGGTGAAGCTGCCGGCCATACCGTGATGCCTCCCTTGGTCGGATTGGGCCGCGTGCCGTCGAGGGCGGCGGCGGGCCGGACCTCGCTCGCCTGGCGGACCAGCGTGAGCAGCGCCTCGGCGTCGATACCGAGCCCCTTGGCCGCGGTGGCCGGGTTGATCCGGTAGAAGGCCGCGAGCTCGTTGCTCGACGGCACCCGTCCGCCCTCGGCGAGCGCGCTGTCCGCGATCTCGTCGGCCAGCCGCTCGGCGATCTGGGCGAAGATCGGGCTGCTGTCATCGAGCACGTCCATGCCCCTTTCCCCGGCCGGACTCACCTGTCCCGTTCGTTCGTTGGTCCATTACTCGACTACTGATCTTTAATGCGTGGTGCCGGTTGGTGGATCATGATGATGGCTCCACGGTCGGTCCGGTGATGGCGAAGTACCTCTCGGGCAGGTCAGAACGGTGCCGGACCGGCCCGCGGACGGTTCCCGGCCGGCGCACAACCCCGCCTCCGACCCGCCCCCGACCCGCTCCCGCCTCCGACCGGTGATCAAGGTGTTCCGCGGAACCGGGACCGGGACTGGGACCGGGCAGAATCCACTCCAGTCCGACCCGGTGAATTAAAGATCAGTAATGCACCCAGGAACCGACGAGCGTTAAGACTCAGCCCGTTGACACCGAGGACACTGGTGTCTCCGCCGGGTCAGACAGCGGGCCGCTCGAACGGCCGCGGCGGGGGTGACGGCCCGGGCTGCGCGTCGCCGGCCGGCTTCGGCGGCAAGCCTCAGAGCAGCGTGCGGGGGCGGGCGCGGTTCGCCCGGTCCACCAGCCGGACCCGGCTGGCCCGATCGGGGGTCAGCCTGGCCATCTCCCGGTAGGTCTCGGCCAGCCCGAAGCGCAGCTCCCGTTCGACCATGGCCCGACCGAGCAGGGTCGGTGGGCGCGGCCCGTCGGGCGGTGGGTGGCCCGCGGGGACCAGGGCCAGGGCAGCGGTGAGGATGTCGCGGCGCAGCTCGGCGCGGCGTTGTTCACCGAGGTCGAGCAGGGGATCGGCCAGCAGCGCCGCGGCTCGTAGCAACGCCGCCGACCCGGCCGCCGGGGAGTCCGTCCCGGGGACGCGGGCGACCAGCACGCCGATCATCCGTGCGCGCGACGCCGTGTAGGAGGAGGAGGAGCGGGGCACCCGCTGGTAGGCATCGATCTTGCCGCTCGGGTCGGTGCGGCACCGTGCCAGCCCGAACGCGGCGCTGGTGACGCCGGGGTCGATGGCGCCGACGACGTCGAACAGCTCGGCCGCGCGCTCCCGCGCCGCGTGGCGCTCCCGTGCGGAGCCCGCCGTGGTTGCGACGTCGGCGAGCGCCGTCGCGAGGGCGAGGCGGGGGGCGAGTTCCCCGGGAACCTGCGAATACACCCGGTCGAAGGCCGCCGCGGCCAGCCCCGGCCGCCGCGCCACCAGGGCGGCGAGTCCCCGGTACCAGTCGATGCGCCACTCCCGGGGGGTAGCCGCGGCCGCGGTGTCCAGGGTGCGGGCTGCCTCCCCGAGCTGCCCGGCGCGGATCCTCGCCCGGGCCAGCGCCAGGTGCACCTCCGTGGTGACCGGGACGATCGCGGACAGGCGGGCGGCGAGCGCCGCGGGGTCCTCGTCGGGCCCGGCGGTCAGCGCCGGCGCGCGCGGGTCGTCCTGGTCGACCCTCAGCTCCGGCAGCACCTCCCAGGCGGCGGGGGGTCCGGCCGGGCCGGCCTCCCCGGTGGGATGCCCGGCGGCGTCGAACCAGCGGCTCGCCAGTGGCGGAACCGGCCCCTCCGTGCGGGCCACGATCTCGTAGAGCACGCCGACCAGCTCGTCGGCCAGTTCGGTGACGCTCTGGAAGCGCCGCTGCGGATCGGTCGCGGTGGCCCGCCGCAGCAGCCGGTCCAGCGATTCGAACTCCCGCAGCGGTAGATGCGCGCGTCGCGGTGGCAGCACATGCCGGTAGGCGTCGACGAACCCGGGGAAGCGGCCCAGGACGAGCCGGGCCAGGGTGCGGGCGACGGCGAAGGTGTCCGTCGTCACCGACGGCGCGGCGCGCTCGACGCCGCCGGGGCGTTCCCCGTCGTCGTCGAGCTCGGGCGCGCGGTAGCCCGGGGTGGACAGGTAGCCGGAGACCAGGTCGTCGAGGCGGCGGGCCCCGCCGAGGTCGATGAGCTTCACCCCGGACGCGGTGACCATCACGTTGTCCGGTTTGAAGTCGCAGTAGACCAGGCCCATCCGGTGCAGGTGGCCCAACGCGGGCAGCACCCGCAGCAGGTAGCGCAGCACATCCGCGGGGGGTGGTGGGGCGGGGCGCCCGTCCGGACCGGGCGGCCCGGTGTCGGCCAGCGCGGTCAGGGAGATCCCGGGCACGTACTCCATCACGATGTAGTCCTCGCCCGCGTGGATGACGTAGTCGAGGATCTTCACGATCGCCGGGTGGGACACCGTGGTGAGGATGCGCCGCTCGCCCTCCGCGATCCGCCGGGCCTCCGGGTTGGCCGCGTCGAGCAGGCCCTTGAGCACTACCCAGGCCTGCATGTCGTCGTCGCCGAGGTTGTCGTCGGTGGCCGCGTACACCCAGCCGAGGCCGCCGTGGGCGATCACGCCGTGCACGGTGTACCGGCCGACCCGCTCGCCGGGGCGCAGCTTGACGGTGAACGAATAGCGGTGCCCGCACCCCCCGCAGGTGCCGTCGAGCGCGACCGTTCCCGACTGGCCCGGTCGGGCCACCGGCGCGCCGCACCCGGCGCACTCCCGCAACCCCACGGGCACACTCGGCGCATCCAGCAGCGGAGGGGTGGCGCCGGATGGTGGCCCGATCCGGCGGGGCAGGCGCAGCGGGTCGCGAGGGACGCCGGGCGCGGGGCCCCGGCGGGGGGAGATCGTCCGTGGGACCGGCACCGCGCCGACGCCCACCACACCCGCGCGGCTGTCGCCATCGTCGTCGCCGGGCCGGGGTGAACCGGTGAAGCGGGCACGGGTGGGTTCGGTGGGCTCGAGCCACCGGTCGGTCCTGGCCGCGCCGCCGGCACGGCGCTGCGACGGCGAGTCCGCTCGATCCTCGCGGTGCTCTGCGTCGGGCAGCGTCGCGCCGTCCTCCGTCATGAATCCTCTCCGCCACTGTCCACGGCCCGGCTGGTGCGCTGCCGCGCCGTGCCGTCAGCGTGCCACGGTCTCGCACGTTCGTCGTGGCGCGGCGCCCTTTGCTCCCGACACGGACAGTTCCGGGGCGGCGGTGCACCTGTGACCCAGAAGTCGGTCGTATGCTGATGGCCTTCTGGGCTGTGGCCCGAACGTGGCCCCGCTTGTCGTCCCGTGGTCTCGTCGGCTGGGCGGAGTCTCGCCGCGTTTCTGTCGGCGGGTGATGACAGCGAGGACGAAAAATAGGGACCGGCCGAAATCGGCCGCCAGCAGCCGTATTTCGGCGGCCGGCGCACGGCGGACTTCTGGCCGGTTCGAAGGACCCGGACTTCGCCGGTGGCGTGGCCTTTTGGGCGATGGTCCGCGCGGCGGGATCGGCGGCATTCGTGCAGTGTCGGCGCCGCATCGGCGCCGCGGGGTTGCCGAGCGCGGCTCCGAGCGGCTCCGAGCGCAACCACGGGCCGACCGGGGTTACCCCGGTCGGCCCGTGGTTGAAACAGATTCGGTGACTGCGGCGACGCCGTTGGTGGGCGGGGAGGCCGGAGCTCAGGCGGAGATCAGTGGCGCACCGGCCGACGGCCGTTCACGGCCCGGTAGATCAGCAGCGCGATGATCGCACCGATGATGGAACCGATCAGACCGGAGGGCTGGAACGCGCCCTCGTCGAAGTCGTGGCCGAACAGGAGGTAGCCGAGAAAGCCACCGATGAAGGAGCCGACAAGACCCAGGCCAATTGTCGCCGGAATGCTCAGCGCATCGCGACCCGGAACCACCAGGCGGGCGACTGCGCCGGCGATGAGCCCAAGAAGAATCATGGTGAGGATGAACCAGAGCACGGGAGCCTCCGCAAGTTTGCCGTGGCCGGCGGCGGTGCCGGGGTGCGCCGCTTTCCTGTTCGCCGGGGTGATCGCGGGATGTATCCCCGGCACGGCCCCAGTCAAACTGTCCGATTTCGCAAAAGGTTCCCGAGTGCTCGCGGGTAAGTAAGGTCGAACCTTTTGGTCACCCCGTGCGGCGTGGCGCGCGGGCCGACCACCGGCCGTCCTCGCGGCGTACCGCGATCGGGTGGTCGAAGCAGGCGCTGACCCGCTCGGTGGTCAGCACGTCGTCCGCCCGCCCGGACGCCAGCGCCCGCCCGCCGCGCACCAGGGCGACGCCCGCGCAGTGCAGCACCGGCGATTGTGTCAATGCGGCCGTCCGTCGCCGCGGTCGCGCAGCGTGGCGCGCATCTCTCGGGCGGTGTCCTGCACGCGGCGCTTGAGGGGCCCGAGCGCGCCGCGCAGCCGGTCCCGGCGACCCTCGCCACCAGGCCCGGCGTCGCCGATCTCGCCCTCACCGAAGTCGTGGTCGGGATGGTCCGCCGTTCCCAGTCGCCAGTAGCCGCGGGTCGAGACCTGGGCGCGGTCCAGTCCGGCGCCGAGGAGCTGCCGGCGGATCCGGCGCACCGCGGACGCCTCACAGGCGACCCAGGCGGCCGTGCCGGCGGGCAGGGCGGCCGTCGCGACGGACTCCGCGAGCGGCTCGCCGGCGGCCCGGGTGCCGCGGTGCAGCCAGGTGACCGTGGACGCCGCGCCGGCCGGCAGGTCGCGGCGGCGCCCGGCGTCGCGGACCTCCGCCAGCACCGTGACGGAAACCAGCGGGGGCAGTCGCTCGAGGACCGTCGCCAGCGCCGGCAGGCCGGTCTCGTCGGCGGCGAGCAGGTGATGGGTCGCCCCGGCGGGGACCTCGTACCCACCCCCCGGCCCGGCGATGGCGAGATGATGGTCCCCGGGCCGGGCGCCGGCCGCCCACCGCCCGGCCGGACCCTCCGCGTGCAGCATCATCTCGACGTCCAGCTCACCGGTGTCGGGGTCGAATCGTCGCGGGGTGTAGGTCCGCACCACCGGGCGGGGCTGTTCCGCGGGGAAGACCGGCCGCCCGTCCGGCCCCCAGGTCGGGACGGCCGGCTCCCGCTGCCCGTCGACCGGAAGGAAGATCTTGATGTGCTGCGCGGGTCGGGGCACGGCGAAGCCGGCCAGCGCGGGGCCGCCGACAGTCACGGTGACCATGTCGTCGGTCAGCGGGGTGACCCGCACGACCTGCACGCGCCGCGGGGCGGGGCGGGTGCGCCGTGGCCGCGGCGTGCCCTCACCCGGCGCCGGTCGCGCGGCGGGATCGAGTGGCCCGGACGGGTCGGATTCGGAGGTTGACATCTCCCTCTATCCTGCCTTTCAAGACCGCGGGACCGGACGGCGGGTCCGTGCGCCCCGGTGCGACGACCGGCCCGGCGTCCGTGCGGTCGCACGCTTCGGCTACCACTGCGGACGAAACTACCGAAATGCCGGGCAGTGCTCTGGCCTGCAGGCTGGGGATGGTGGCACCCGCCTCCTACCAGCCCGCACGGTGCCGGGCGTTGGCGCGTTGAGCCTGGCGATGGGCGAGCGCGGTTACCTGTCGGTCCGGGGGGCGCCGATGACGTTGGGCGCCGGGGTCCGCCGGGCCCGCGCGCGCCGGTACCTGATGTGCCGGCCGACCTACTTCGACGTCCGCTACGCCATCAACCCGTGGATGGACCCGCGCCAGCCGGTCAACACCGACCGGGCCTGCGCGCAGTGGGAGACGTTGCGGGCGCTGTACCGCGACCTCGGCCACACCGTCGAGCTGATCGACCCGCTGCCGAGTCTGCCCGACATGGTCTACGCCGCCAACGGTGGGCTCGTCGTCGGCGGACGCGCGCTCGGGGTCCGGTTCCGCCATCCGGAACGCAGCGGCGAGCAGGAGCCCTACCTGCGGCGACTGGCGCGACTGGCCTCGGGCGGGGTGTACCGCCCGACGCTGGTCAACGAGGGCGAGGGCGAGGGCGACTTCCTGCCCGTCGGCGGGATGATCCTTGCCGGCACCGGGTTCCGGTCGGAGCGGGCGGCGCATGCCGAGGTGGCCCGCATCCTGTGCCGACCGGTGCACTCACTGCCCCTGGTGGACCCGCGCTTCTACCATCTGGACACGGCGCTGTGCGTCCTCGACGACGATCTCGTCGCCTACCTGCCGGCGGCCTTCGACGACGCCGGCCGCGGACTGCTCGCAGCCCTGTTCCCGGCTGCGATCAGGGTGAGCGAGGCCGACGCGGTGTCGTTCGGCCTCAACGCCGTCAGCGACGGGCGGCACGTGGTGCTCGCCGCCGCCGCCGAGGGGTTCGCGGCCGAGCTGCGCCACCGGGGGTTCGAGCCGATCGGGATCGAGTTCGATGAGCTGCGCCGCGGCGGCGGCGGGATCAAGTGCGCCCCCCTGGAGATCCAGTCCTGAGTAGACCGGTGGAGCTCACCCGGCCGCGGCCCGGCCGGCGAAAGCGCGGGCGAGGCGGGTCATCCCCTCGGCGATGCGCTCCGGGGACGTAGGCCACGTCGTGGGCGACCACGGCGGGCAGCAGGGCGGTGGCGTCGTGGCCGGCGGGCAGCCGGGCCCAGACGAACATGCCACCCTCGGGCCGGTTCCAGGAGCTGCCGGCCGGCAGCGCCTCGGCGAGCCCGGCGAGCATCGCGTCGCGCCGCTGGCCGTACACCGCGCACATCCGCGCGATGTGGGCGTCGGGGTCCGCCTCGGCCAGGTAGCGGGCGGCGGCCGCCTGGTCGACGGTCGAGGTGTGCAGGTCCGCGGCCTGCTTGGCGATGACGCAGGCGCGGCGCAGCGGCGCCGGTGCGCGCAGCCAGCCCAGCCGCATGCCCGGGGCCATGGTCTTGGAGAAGCTGCCGAGCAGCACCGTGCGGTCGGCCGCGGCCGGATACGAGGCGATCCACGGCTGCGCCGTCCCCTCGTAGCGCAGCTCGCCGTAGGGGTCGTCCTCGACGATCCACAGGCCCTGGCGGGCGGCGATCTCGGCGACGGCGCGGCGGCGGTCCGCGGCCATGGTGCGGCTGGTGGGGTTCTGGAAGGTGGGCACCAGGTACAGCAGCCGGGGACGTTCCCGGGCGACGAGCTCGGCCAGCTGGTCGGGGAGGATCCCCTGGTCGTCGGTGGGGGCTGCGAGCACCCGAGCGCCGGCGAAGCCGAAGCACTGCAGCACGGCGAGGTAGGTCGGGTTCTCCACGACGACGGCGTCCCCGGGGTCGAGCAGGGCGCTGGCGAGCAGCGTCAGGGCCTGCTGGGAGCCGGTGGTGACCAGCAGCTCGTCGGGGTCCGTCGGCAGGCCGCGACGACCCAGGCGGGTGGCGACCGCCGCTCGCAGCTCGGGGTCCCCCTCGGTGGTGGAGTACTGCAGCACCCGCCGGGGCTCCTCGGTGAGTACCTGGTCGTAGGCGCGCCGGATGCCGGCGGCGTCGATCAGTTCGGGGGCCGGCAGGCCACCGGCGAACGAGATCACCTCCGGCCGGGCGGTCAGGGCGAGGATCTCGCGCACCGGGGAGGTGCGCACCGACCGGGCGCGGGCGGCGAGCGCGGGTGGGGCGGCGACGGTCGTCATGACGGCGGGTCGACTCCGGTTCGGGTTCTAGGGACGGCCGCCCGGGGACCGGGTGGCGTGGCCGATGCCCCGCCCGTCGGCCGGGTCGCGGCGGCGGGCGGGACATCGAGGTTCCCGACGCCGGGCCGACCGTCTCGGCCGTGCCGGGAAACACCAACGGGCATCCCCTCACAGGAACGTCCCATTCGAGGTGTCCCAACATCTGGATTGGTTCTCTCAGATGGCGAGCAACCGCATGCTATCGCGCCCGGACGCCCTGACGTCCGGGCAGGGCCGGCGAAGCCCGACCCGGTTCAGGCGTGAAGATCACTCTCGGTGACGCTGTGACTGGGAGCAACGAATCGTCGGTGAACCGTCAGTGGGTCCGGTGGAAGCAGAATGGAGTTGCTCGGTCAAGGGCCGTCCACACGACCCGAGCACGGAAAACCAAGGCCGGGCAGGACGAAACAGGCAATAAAGCGCAGACGGGGGGAAGTCGGCATGAAGACTACATATGAGGCGCCGGAACTTCAGTCCCAGGGCACGTTCCGGCAGGCTACCGGTTTCGTCGCCTTCGGCGGCGGCTGGGGCGGCGGAGGTTGGAGCCGCTGGGGCGGCTGGGGCGGCGGAGGTTGGAGCCGCTGGGGCGGCTGGGGCGGCAGCTGGGGCGGAGGTTGGGGTGGTGGCGGCTGGGGCTGGTAGCCCTCGGCCCGATCTCCACGGCACCTGACAATCCGGCGGTCGACCGGTCCCCGCGGCCGCCAGCCCAGGGGTGCGACGCCCCACCATCACGACCCCCACCAACGGGGATCTCCCAGCAGCGAACGGGGTAGTGGCGAGCCGGCGAAGTCGTGCGGCCGTCGCCGCCCCTTCGTTCGTTGCGCCGCGCCGCCGGGGTCCCGGCCGAGCCGCGGGAGCCTGGCGGAGCCGGGGGAGACGGGGAGCAGGGGGAGTGGCATGCGGATCGTCTGCGTCGGCGGTGGACCGGCAGGGTTCTACTTCGCGATCTCAACGAAGCTGCGCAATCCAGCTCACGACGTCACGGTGATCGAACGTGACCCGCCGGGAGCCACCTACGGCTGGGGGGTCGTCTACTGGGACAACCTGCTGGACGTCTTCTTCCGTAACGACCCGCCCAGCGCGCGCGACATCCGGGCACAGTCCACCCTCTGGCAGGAGCAGCGCATCAGCGTCGCGGGGGCGGGCGCGGCCCACCTCGCCGGATACGGTTTCAGCATGCAGCGGGCGGCGCTGCTCGAGATCCTCGCGCGGCGCGCCATCGAGCTCGGGGTCAGCGTGGAATACCGCCACGAAGTCGACGATCTGCATCCGTATGCCGACGCCGACCTGATCGTGGCCGCCGACGGCGCGAACAGCCGGGTGCGTCAGGCGGCCGGCGACGCGTTCGGGACCAGTGCCACGACCGGCAGCAACCCCTACATCTGGTTGGGGACGGACCGGATTCTCGACAGTTTCGCCTTCGCCTTCGAGCGGACCCCGGCGGGTTGGATCTGGTGCCACGCCTACCCGTCCAGCGCGGGCCTGAGCACGTGCATCGTGGAAAGCACCCGGCGGACCTGGGAGGGGCTCGGCTTCGACGAGCGTGGTGACGTGGACACGCTGCGGGAGCTGGAGAAGATCTTCGCCGAGCCGTTGGACGGCCATGCGCTCATCAGCCAGTGCCGCGGCACGACCGCGCGCTGGCAGCGTTTCACCGAGATCACCAACGAGCGCTGGTACCACGACAACGTCGTGCTGCTCGGCGACGCCGCCCACACGACCCACTTCACCCTGGGGTCCGGGACGGCGTTGGCGATCGTCGACGCGGTCATGCTCGCCCAGATCCTCCACGACAACGGCGACGATCTGACCGCCGCGCTGCGGTCGTTCGACGTCCGGGGCCGCAGGGCGCTGCATCCGGTGCAGGCGGCGGCGCGGACCAGCATGGCCTGGTTCGAGCAGGCGGACTGTTATCTCGACCACGACGTCGACCAAGGCGTCGGTGATGGCGCCGGTGACGGCGGCGACCCGGGCGCGGTGTCGTTTGCCTACGCGATGGCGGGACGCCACGGCCCTCAGCCGCCATGGCGCTACCAGGTGCACCGCGCCATCCAGGTCCCCGCTGTCCGCCGGGCGCTACGCGGTCTGCACGCGGGCGGCCGGCGGTGGTTGGCCCGCCGCCGGGGTGAGTCGACACCGCGGCGGGCCGATGCCGTGCGGACGAGCGGCGCGGCTCCGCGCTCGCCAGGCTGACGTCTGCCCGGCGTCGACTCGGGCAGGTGATCCGCAGGGACGCCTGCCCCGGTTCCGTGGAACATGAACATCAAGATTGTCAGGCTCTGGCGGTGGGGTGTGGTTCCGCGCAGCCTCGGGCGACTCAGAGCAGGACGCCGACCCGGTCGCCCTCGAGGATGGCGGCGTGCGCGCGCCGTGGGGCCAGGCAGTCACCGATTCGGTGTAGCTCGAACGGGGCATCCGCCCGCAGCGCGGACCACAGCGCGTCGTGCGCTCGGGGAGGTTCGGTGTGCACGACCCAGTCCACCGTGTGGTGCCGCATCGCCCCGGTGGGATGGTGCGTCACGTTCACCGTCAGCCCGCTGGCGTCACCGGTCTGCCCGCGGTCACCTGGCGCACCGGACGGTTCGGAGCCCGTCACGACGAGGTCGCCGGCCTGCCGGATGCCCAGGGCGGCCGCGCGTCGGTTCCACCGCTCCAGATCCAGGGTGAGACCGAGATCCTGGCCGACGACCATCGCGTCACTGATCACCGTCACGTCGGCGCCGCGGGCGGCGAGCAGCTCCGCCACCGAGGGGGCCTGGTGGAAGCCGGTGGCGTCCACCACAAGCACCCGCCCGTGCGGGCGGGCCGCGCCGCTCAGAACCTCCCGCACACCGACGATCCGTGGATCTTCACCCGCCCAGCCGGGCCGGACCGGCCGGGCCCCGGTGGCCAGGACGACGGCGTCGGGTTCGCCGGCGCGCAGCAGGTCGGTGTCGGCGACGGTGCCCAGCAGCACCTCGACGCCGAGCCCGCCCAGGCGGGCGGCGAGATCGTCGACCAGTGTGCGTAGCCCGCCCCGGCCCGGCAGCCGAGAGGCGAGCAGCACCTGGCCGCCGAGCCGGTCGCCACGCTCGACGACGGTGACGCGGTGGCCGCGCCCGGCCGCGATGACGGCGGCCCGCAGGCCACCCGGGCCGCCCCCCACGACGTACACCCGCCGCCCGCGTCGGCGCGGCGGTGCCAGCATCACCGCCTCCCGGCCCGCCCTCGGGTTGACCAGGCAGCCCAGCCAGCGGTTGCGGCCCGTCCGGCCCACGCACTCCTGGTTGCAGGCCACACAGGTGCCGCCTTCGCCCCGGCCGTCCTCGCTCCGAGCGCCCGTTCGGGCTGCCGCGGCGAAGGCAGGGTCGGCGATCTGGCCGCGGACCACCCCGACGAGATCGGCCTGGCCGGCGGCCAGGACCAGTTCGGCCTGCGCCAGGTCGGTGAACCTGCCGACGGCGACGACCGGCAGGTCGACCGCGGCCCTGATCGCCGCGGCGATGTGCGCCGCGTAGCCCGGGCGGACCTGCATGCTCGGCACGATCAGCGGCAGCGTCGAGGTGGCCACGCCGATGGCCGTGTTGAGGTAGTCGACCAAGCCGGTGGCGTCGACCATCGCCGCGACCGCGACCGCCTCGTCGAGGGTGATGCCCCCCTCGATCCCGTCGTCGCCGCAGAGCCGCACCCCCAGGACCCGGCCGGGCCCGATCGCCGCCCGCACCGCATCGATGATCTCCAGTAGCAGCCGAGCCCGGTTCGCGAGCGGGCCGCCGTAACGGTCGGTGCGCCGGTTCGTGGTCGGCGCCAGGAATCCGCGGATCAGGGAGCTGTGCGAACACTGCACCTCGACGCCGTCGAAGCCGCCCGCCGCGGCGTGCGTGGCTGCCCGGGTGAAACCGGCGACCACCTCGGCGATCTCGGCCTCCGTCATTGCCTTGGGGACCTCACGGAACATCGGGTCCGCCACCGCGCTCGGCGCCCACACGGGCAGCCGGGTGTAGATCGAGGAGGACTGCCCGCCGTTGTGGTTGAGCTGGGCGAGGACCAGCACCCCGTGCGCGTGGACCGCGTCGGCGATCCGCCGCAGACCGGGGACCACCGCCGGATCGAAACCGCGGATCATCTTCTCGTAGGGGCGGTCGCCCGGATGGGTGGTGAGCTCCTCGGTGATGACCAGCCCTGTTCCACCGGCCGCCCGGGCGGCGTAGTAGGCGGCGTGGCGCGCGTTCGGCAGACCCTCGTCGGCGTAGTTGGTCAGGTGCGCGCAGAACACGATCCGGTTGGGCAATATCAGCGGCCCGATCTGTCGCGGGGTGAACAGCCCTGGCGGTTCACTCGTCCCCGCGTCGCCCGGCCGGGCGGGTGCGGATCGCCGCGGCCCGTTCGGGGCATCCTCCTTACCTGCCGGTCGACCCTGGCCGGGGCCGGGGCCGGGGATGTCATGGCCCGCCCAGGGGGAGTCGGGCTGGCCGGCGCCGATCTCCAGCGCTCGGTGACGGCCTTCCAGGACGGCCTGCAGGACGGTCCGCGGCGCAATCGTGTCCCCCGCCCGAGGCAGCTGCGGGCGGCGGCTGTGCAGCGTGTCTCGCGGCAGCCGGGGACCGCAGTCGATGACGGCGGTACAGGCGAGGGTCTGCCGCTCGGCTGTCCACACGTCCGCCAGCACGAGCCCGTCCGGACCGATCTCGCGTATCCGGGACCGCGTCCGGCGGTGGACCCCGGCGCGGGCCAGTCGCACGTTCGCGGGCGCGAGATCGCCGGCGGCCAGGCGGGCGCCGACTACCGGGTCGGCCGTGACGATCGTGACCGGGCGGCCGAGCTCGGCCAGCCACTGCGCGGTCGCCACCCCCACGGGTCCCCCAAGCGGGTCATGAACGACCACGGCCCCCGCAGGAAGGTCCGCCGCCCCCGCCGTCAGGACGTCGACCACGTCGAGGACCTGGATCGTCGCCGTGGCGCAGGGAGCGGGCAGGTCGGTCCGAGCGGCGGGTGGCGCCGGGACCGAACCGGTGGCGAGCAGCACGGCGTGGCCAGCTGCCCGGTGCCGGTCGATCTCCTCGGTGCCGATGTCGGTGTTCAGACAGATCCGTACCCCGAGCCGGTGACACTCGGCCGCCCACCAGTCGGTCAGCCGAGCCAGCCGATCGCGCCCGGCCCCCCGGGCCGCGATCCGCAGCGTCCCGCCCAGCCGGGCGGTGCGCTCGGCCAGCCGGACCCGGTGCCCGCGGGTGGCCAGCACGCGCGCGGCCTTCCAGCCCGGCCGGGCCGCCGCCGACGACGAGGACGTCCACCTGCGCCGCGGCCTGCCCGTGCAGTGGGGGTTCGACGGTCTCGTGGCCGCTGGCGGGTTCGCCGATGCAGCTCACCAGCGGGTTGCGGACATCCCGGACCTGGCAGGCCTGATTGCACAGCACGCAGGGACGCACGCGATGACCCTGGCCCGCGCGGACCAGTGCCACCAGGTCCGGCTCCGCGATCAGCGCGCGCGTCATCTCCACCACGTCCGCGGCCGCGGTGCCGAGGGCTCGTTCGGCGTCGGCGACGTCCACGACACTGCCCTGCAGCACGACGGGCACCCGGCCACCGGCGGCGCGGCGCATCCGGCGGGCGAGATCGGTGTTGAAGGCGGGTGGGGTGGCCGCGTCGGGCCGGTACGCGCCCGTCGCGAACGGGCCGCCTCGGACCACGACAAGCAGGTCGACGAGGTCGGCGAGCGCGGCCACCTGGCCGGCCGCCTGCTGCGGGGTGACGCCTGCCCAGGGCGCCAGCTTATCGCAGCACAACCGAAGACCGAGGATCCGCGCGTCGCCGATGGTCGCACGGACCGCCGCGAGGACCTCGCGGGTGAGGCGGAGCCGGTCCTGGCCGTAGCCGTCGGCGCGCCGGTTCGTCAGTCCCGAGTGGAACTGCCGCAGCAGGGAGAACACCCCGGCGTCGATCTCCACCCCGTCGAGCCCGGCCGTCATCGCCCGGTCGGCCCCGGCTGCGAAGCCCGCGACGATGCCCGCGATGGTGGTCTGGTCCAGTTCGGCGGGTACCTCCCGGCTCACCACGTCGGCCACCGGGGAGGGAGCCCACAGCGGCTGCTGCGACCACGCGCTCGACCCCTGCCCGCCGGCGTGGCCCAGGCCGGCGAGCACCACGGTCCCGTGCGGGCGGACCGCCTGAGCCAGGGCCGCCCAACCGGGCCCACAGTCGGCGGCGAGCGGGGTCCGTTCGTAGGGCCAGTCATCGGAGGTGACCGAGGCGGTCTCGGTGACGATCATGCCGGCTCCGCCCGCCGCCCGCCGCTCGTAGTAGGCGACGTGCCGCTCGGACAACGCCCGCCCCCGGGCCAGGTTGGTCTCATGCGGTCCGAACAGGACCCGGGAAGGCGCGTGCAATCCGGCGCGCAGCACGATCGGCTGGCTCAACCGGGTGGCCGTCACCACCGCTCGAACGGGCGGCGCACCCGCCGCTTCCGCGGGCCGCATGGATCTCCTCTACGGTGATGGTGGTCGTCTGGGTCAGGCAGAGGCCGTAGGACCGGCATGCCGGCGATGCGGGCCGGCCGCCCGCCGACCGCCGCCTTGGACATTAGTGGCACTCGGTGTCGAAAGTGAAGTGGGGTGAGGGGCGAGTGGTGCCCGTCGTTGTGACCACGGGTGTCGACGGTCGACGCACCGGCCGCCGGCCCGCCACCAGCGCGGCAGAGCTCGAGCACCTCGCCCTGCAGATGTTCACCAAGCGGGGTTTCGAGGAGACCACCGTCGACGACATCGCCCGCGCGGCCGGGATCGGGCGGCGTACCTTCTTCCGCTACTTCGCCTCCAAGAACGATGTCCCCTGGGGTGACTTCGACGGCCAGCTCGAGGTCATGCGTGCCTCGCTGGCGGCCGCGACGGCGGGCGAACCGATGCTTGCCGTCCTGCGTCGGGCGATTCTCGACTTCAACACCTATCCGCCCGCGGAGGGCGACTGGCTACGCCGCCGGATGACGCTCATCCTGCGCACCCCTGCCCTGCAGGCACACTCGACGCTGCGCTACGCAAGCTGGCGCGGCGTCATCGCCGAATTCGTCGCCCGCCGGGCCGGTCAACCAGTGGACGCCCTGGCGCCGCAGGCGGTCGCGGCGACGCATCTCGGGGTCTCGGTCGCCGCGTACGAGCAGTGGCTGCGAGCGGAGGGCGCGGACCTGGTCGCACTCCTCGACGAGGCGCTCGGGCTGCTTGCGACCGGTTTCCAGGCGATCTGACGGCCGGCCGGCCATAGCTCCCGTTGGCGATCCGTCCACGCGTGTCGCGACAGAAAGTAGCCACATCATTGCGCTGAGCGGTAGCGCTGTGGCACCGAAGCTGCGAGGCTGTGCACCCATCGACGCAGTCCGATGACTCTTCGGAGCTGACGGCCGGCTGGTTGACGGGGAGGAAGCGCTCCATGGCAAGCACGAGCTCCAGGAACGGCGCCGGGCCGAGCAGCGCTGGTACGCGTGAGAGCACCATCGCCGGGGCTTCGGCCAGCCCGAGCGCCGTGCAGCCCTCGGGATCGCCCGCCGGCGATGCCGCGCCGGGCGACGGGAGCTCGCAGCCGGGCCCGGCATCTGCGGGGTCGTCCGCGCCACAGGCCAGCTCGACCAGCGCATCCCCCGGCACGACCGGGGCAGGCGTCTCGGGTGCCCGATCCACCGCGTCGGGGTCCACCGCGTCGGGGTCCACCGCGTCGGGGTCCGGCGGGTCCAGGACGTCCACCGCGAAGGCCGCCGCCAAAGCTGGCACCGGCAGGGCCGCCGCCACGAAGGCGGGAGCGGCGCGGCCTACGAATGCGAAGACCGCGACCGGGCCCCGCACGGCGGGCTCGGCGTCTCCGGCGAGGCCTTCATCGAGCAGGTCCACCGCCACGGGGGCGGCCGCGGCGGGGTCCACCTCCGCGCGCGCCAGCTCCACCCGGGCGGGAACAACGCGAACAGCCTCCGTCCGCCGATCCGCCACTGCGGCGACGCCGGCGGAATCGGCCGCCGGGGCGGCCATCGGGACCACGGCGCGGGCCGCCGGCACCCGCTCGACCGCCGCGCGGGCAGGAGCCGCCCAGGCGGGCTCCGCCAGCCGGGCGACGTCGACCCGCGTGGAGTCCGGGCGCGGCACCTCGGTCTCGGCGTCGACCGCACCCGGCGGCAGGTCAGCGTCGGGGCGGGGCACCGCCCGCCGGGACGGCGGCAGCCGGGTCACGGCCTCCTCCGCCGTTCGGGTGACCTCCACCCCGTCGGGGGGTGCGGCGCAGACGCGCCGTCCCGCGGGCACATCGACCGAGGCGCGTACGGCGACGCTGCGCCTGCCCTTCGTCACCGCCCGCTTCGAGGTCTCCCCACCGGCCGCGCCCGGTAGCCAGGTCCGGTTGGGGCCGTTGAGCCTGCCCGCCCCGGGACGCACCGCCTACTACCTGGGGCTGGGCACCCTCGCGGTGGTCGAACTGATCGAGTGGCCGGTGGCGCTGGCCATCGCGGCCGGCACCTACGTGGCCGGGCATGCGATGGGACCGCAGGCCACTGCCGCGCGGACGGGCGAGGCCGAGGTCGAGATCAGCGCGGAGCTGCCCACCGGC
This sequence comes from Candidatus Frankia alpina, assembly GCF_902806485.1. Taxonomy (GTDB): domain Bacteria; phylum Actinomycetota; class Actinomycetes; order Frankiales; family Frankiaceae; genus Frankia; species Frankia alpina. Next base: position 29,541 of record NZ_CADCWT010000010.1, read on the forward strand.
CTCGGGCCGCGTGGGCTGTGGCGGCGATTCCGGCATGCCGAACACGGCCTCGGCGGCCTGTCCGGCGGCACCGATCACAACGGAAATGGCCACCGTGAGCGTGGTCACGAGGGGCGTGGTCACGAGGGTCGTGGTCAGAACGGCTTTCGCGGCGGTGGCGTCGCTCGACCGCGGTGATAGCCCGCCGCACGTGAGGCTGCCCGGCCCAGCCGCGGCGAGGTCCGCGGCGGTGATGCTCGTCCGGACGCTGAACATCGAGCTGACCCGCCCGGACCGGCGACCACGGCGGGTGTGGAGTCGGGACGGCGACGCGCACATCGAGCTTCATCCGCGGTGGCCCGAGGGCACCCAGCCGGATCCGGCCTTCGCCGACGCCTGCCGTCGCCTGCACCGCGCGGTCGTCGCCGCGCTGCACCGATTGGACGGCGTCGACTGGGCCCAGGTCGACGAGGGCCTGGGACGGGTGCTCATCAGCTTCGACTCCGATCGCGTGTACGTGGCGGAGCTGGTCGACGCCGTCGCCGCGGTGGAGGCAACCCAGCGCGAAGGCGTGGTCGGCGAGCGGGGCCCGGACGCCGGGCACGCCCGGACCGGCGCCGGGAGCGAGGGGGATGACGCGGGACAGCCGGGTGCCGGCGCCGAGGTCGGTCCTGCGGCCGACGTCGCCGACGCCGCGCCTCGAGCCGGTGACGGCCGGGCGACGCTGCCTGGGCACGCCGCGCACCCGGGGGATCCGGGGGCGGTGATCGCCGCGATGATCGGACTCGGCGTGGACACCGCGGCACTCGGCGTCGCCGTGGCGGCCCGGGTCTGCCGGGTGCCGGCCGTGCCCCGTGCGGCGGACGCGGTGGTGGCGCTCGTGGATCACCAGCCGTGGGTCCGGCGGGCGGTGGAACGCCGCCTTGGCCAGCAAGGCGCCGATCTGACGATCGGCCTGCTCGGCGCAGGCGCGGGTGCCCTGACCCAGAGCCCGGACATCTTCGTCGTCGGCGTGGCCCACCGGGCGGCGGTCGTCGGCGAGCTGCTCGCCGAACGGGCGGCGTTCATCCGCCGCCAACCCGACCTCCTGCGCCGTACCGCCCGCGCGGACCAGGTTCCCGGCTCGTCGGCTGTCCCGTCCGAACCGGCTGCCGCGCGGACCTCGGGTGGCGCGGCGGAGCTGCGGGCCGCCGCGGCGCTGGCTGGTGGTGGGGATCCGCCGGTGCCGGGGCAGCCGTCCGGAGCCTTGCCTGGCCCGTCGCGACTACCCGGCGAGATCGGCGCACGCGCGCGGGAGCACCGGCCCCGCCCCGTTCCCGCCGGCCCGATCGAGCGGAGCGCCGAGCGGATGGCCGCCGTCGGCGCCGCCAGCCTGCTCGCGACCGGCTCCCCGCGCGTCGGCGGCGAGCTGGTGCTGGCGACCGTGCCGCGGGCCGCCCGGCTGGGCCGGGAGGTTTTCGCGGCCACGGCGGCCCGCCGGCTGTCCGCTCGGGACGTGGTGACCCTCGACGCCCGCTGCCTGCGCCGGTTCGATCGGATCGACGCCGTCGTTGTCTGCGCGCAGGTGCTGCTGGGGGAGCGGATGCGGGTGCTGGCCGCCGCCGACGCGGCCACCTGGTCGCGGGCGGATCGCCTGCTCGACGAGGTGGACCCTCGGCGGGTGTTCCAACCGGGCGACGTCGTCGCGCGGCAGGGGGCCGAACGGGTGGTGGCGGTGCACGCAGAAGGGCCACGATCGGCGCTGCACCCATCCGGGCTACCCGTCGAGCTCCGCGTCGGCCGCCGCCGGGCGCACGCCGTCGTCGGCGCCGAACTCGACGGGTTCGCCGAGGCACTCCTGCGCGCCGCCCGGGCGTGCGGCACCGTCGTGCTCACCGCCCACGCCAGCACGGTCGAGCTCGCCGCACTCGTCGACACCGTGCTGCCCGCGGGCACGGCTGTGGACACCGAGGTCTGGCGGCTGCAGGCGACTGGCCGGATGGTTGCCGTCGTGGCCGGGGGTGCGCGCCCGGAGGCGCCGGCGGTCGCCGCCGGGGACGCCGACGCGCTGTTCAGCGCGGATGTGGGCATCGGGGTGGACACCCCGGGGGCCCGCCCGCCCTGGTCGGCTGATCTGATCTGTGCGGACGGTCTGGTCGATGCCTGGCGGATCCTGCAACTCCCACCGGTCGCCGCGTCGGTCAGCAGCCGGTCGGTGACCCTCGCCCACTCCGCGTCGGCCCTGGCCGTCCTCACCACCATCGCCGGGCTGGGACGCGACGACACCGGTGCGGGCCAGGGCCGCCGGGCGGGGCTGATCCGGCCCGCGGCGCTCGTGCGCGCCGCGCCGGTCAACGCCGCCGCGCTCGGCGCGATGGCGCTCGGCGCGCTCAGCGCGAGCCGCGCCGACCGGCGCAGCCCTCCCGCGCCTGCGTGGCACACCGACTGGCATGCCCTGCCGGCGGACGCTGTGCGACGCCGGCTGGCCGCCGTCCCGCAGGAACCGGCGGAACCGGCCGGCGCCCGCACCGCCGAAATCGCCGCCCCGACCGCCGGACGCGCCGTCGGCTCGATGGCGTCCGCGGCCCGTGGGTTCACCGTCGCGCTGCTCTCGGACCTGAGCGATCCGCTGATCCCGGTGCTGTTCGTCGGGGCCGTCGCGAGCGCGGTGCTCGGGTCGACGGTCGACGCGGCGCTCGTCGCGGGCGTGTCGGTCGCCAACGCCGTGGTCAGCGGGGCGCAGCGGGCCAGGGCCGAGGCGGTGATGCGGCGGCTGATGGCCCGGCACACCCCGCTGGCCCGGGTGGTGACGACGACGGACACCCGGCTTGTCGACGCCGTCGACCTGCGCATGGGCGACCTCGTCGAGGTGCGTGCCGCCGACGTGGTGCCCGCGGACGCCCGACTGGTCCACGCCGAGTCCCTGGAGGTCGACGAATCCTCCCTCACCGGGGAATCGGTGCCCGTCGTCAAGGACACCGCCCCGACGCCGGGCGCCGCGCTCACCGAGCGGCACAACATGCTCTACGAGGGGACGACCGTGCTTGCCGGGTCCGGTCGGGCGGTGGTGGTCGCTGTCGGCACGGCGACCGAGGCCGGTCGGGCGGGGCAGGTGGCGGTCGGCCACGGGTTGCCGCAAGGCGTGCAGGCCCGGCTCGCCGATCTGACCCGGCTCGCGATCCCGCTCACCGCGGTCAGCGGGATCGTCGTGGCCGGCCTGTCCTGGCTGCGTGGCACGTCGTTGCGGGCCGCCGCCAACGCCGGGGTGGCCGTCGCGGTGGCCGCGGTACCCGAGGGGCTTCCACTAGTCGCCACGGTCGCGCAGATGGCGTCGGCGCGCCGGCTGGCCAGGCTCGGCGTGCTCGTCCGCTCCTCCCGCACCGTCGAGGCCCTCGGTCGCGTCGACACCGTGTGCTTCGACAAGACCGGCACCCTCACCGAGGGGCGGCTGGTGCTGCGTGACGTCGTCGTCCGCTCTGCTGCCGCGCGCGGGCGGGCGAACGGTGCCGCGGGTGGGCCTGCCGCCCGGTGGCGGCGGGTCCCCGCGTCGGATCCGGCCGCGGCGGCGGTGCACCGGATCGCGGCCGCGGCCAGTCCGGCGCCGGGTGGGCCGGCGCCGTATGCCACCGATCGGGCGGTGCTCGATGCCGCCCACGGGCTCCCTGCGCTGGGGCGACGCCTGGCGGAGATGCCGTTCGAGACCGCGCGTGGATACGCGGCCACGCTGCTGCGTGGCCCGGGCGGGACGGAGGTGCTCGCCGTCAAGGGCGCCCCTGAGGTGCTGCTCGACCGATGCCGGCTGGGATCCGGCCGGCGGCGGGAGGCGGTGCTGGTCGCCGAGGACCTGGCCAGGCGGGGGCTACGAGTCCTCGCCGTCGCCCGTGCGGACCAGACCGCGCCGGACCAGACCGGGCCGAACCAGGCCTCACCCGACCGGGGGCGGCGCGTGGGCGCGCACCCCCGAGCGAACCAGGGGAGCCCGATCGGGGCAGATCGGCTCCGCACGTTGGAGCTTGTCGGCTTCCTCGGCCTGGCCGACACGCCCCGGCCATCGGCCGCTCCGGCTGTGCGACGGCTGGCCGAGGCCGGGATCCGGGTGCTCGTCGTGACCGGGGACCACCCGGTGACCGGGGGTGCGATCGCCGCCGAGCTCGGTGTCCCGGGGGCTGACCACGTCGTCACCGGCGCGGAGCTCGCGGCGCTCGGTGACGAGGAGTACGCGCGCCGAGTCGAGGAGGCGACGGTGTTCGCGCGCATCTCTCCCGAGCAGAAGGTGCGCCTCGTCCTCGCGTTGCGCCGGCGCGGTCACGTGGTGGCCATGACCGGGGACGGCACGAACGACGCCGCGGCCATCCGCGCCGCCGACGTCGGTGTCGCCGTGCGCGGCCATGGGTCGGCGGCGGCCACCGGCGCCGCCGACCTCCTGCTCACCGACGCCGACGTCACCCGCCTGGTCGACGCCCTCGAAGAGGGCACGAGCATGTGGCAGGCGGTGACCGATGCGGTGTCGGTGCTGGTCGGCGGCAACGCTGGGGAGGTCACGTTCACCGTGCTCGCAACGGCGCTCGGGGGGACGGCGCCGTTGAATCCGCGCCAGCTGCTACTCGTCAACCTGCTGACCGACATGGCCCCGGCGATGGCCCTCGCCGTCCGGGGGCGTGCACCGCAGGGGGGGGCTCCCGCCGTCCGCGCCGACGATGACACCGCCCGGTCAGGTGGGGAGACCGGGCGGGCGCACAGCGGGACCGGCCCGGCCGGACCCCGGGGGGGTCCGTCGTGGCGGGGTCGCGGCGACCGACTGGCTCACCGGCCCGCTGCGACGCATCCTGCTGATCCGCGGCGGGGCGACCGCGGGCGCGGCGAGCGCCGCGTGGCTGCTCTGCCGGCTCACCGGCACCCGGCGGCGCGCCTCGACCGTCGCGTTGCTCGCGCTCGTCGGGGCCCAGCTGGGCCAGACCCTGGCCCTTGCGGGCCGGGATCCACTGGTCATTACGACGGCGATCGCCAGCGTGGTCGTGCTTGCCGTGCTGGTGCAGACGCCGGTGCTCAGCGCGCTGTTCGGGTCCCGCCCGGTCGGGCCGGTCGGTTGGAGCATCGCGCTGGGCGCTGCCGGCGTGGCCACCCTCGCGGCCTGGCGGGCGGCAAGCCACCACAGTCCCGCCCTGCCGCCCGGCGCACGGTCGGGTTAGGCCCGCTATCCGGGTGTGCTCCGCGCTCCGCTAGCGTGAGGCGCGTGGAGGGGTGCACACCGATGACGCGACCAGATCGGACCCGACGGGCAGGTGACCTGCCGACCGGCAGGGGGGCCGCCGTGCGCTCGGGTTCCGCCGGCCGGCGCCGATGAACTTCTTCGAGGGCACGGTCCTCGGACTGGTGCAGGGGTTGACCGAGTTTCTTCCCGTCTCCTCCAGCGCGCACCTGCGGATCACCGCCGCGCTGGCCGGCTGGGACGATCCCGGCGCCGCGTTCACCGCGGTCACCCAGATCGGCACCGAGACGGCGGTGCTGATCTACTTCCGCAAGGACATCGCGCGGATCGTGCGGGCCTGGGCGCTGTCGTGGACCCGCCGGGAGATGCGCAAGGACACCGACGCCCGCGTCGGCTGGCTGGTCATCCTCGGCACGATCCCCATCGGCCTGCTCGGCGTCACGTTCCAGGATGCCGTCGAGGGCCCGTTTCGCGATCTGCGTCTGATCGCGACGACGCTGATCGTGCTTGGTCTGATCCTCGGCGGTGCGGACTGGTACGCCTCGAAGGGCCGCCCGCGCGGGCGGCACTCGCTGCCGCGGCCACGTAAGACCCTGCCCGACCTGTCGGTGCGCGACGGTGTGCTCTACGGGCTGGCGCAGTCGGCCGCGCTGATCCCGGGGGTGTCCCGGTCCGGGGCGACGATCAGCGGCGGGCTGCTGCTCGGCTACACCCGCGAGGCGGCCGCGCGCTACTCGTTCCTGCTCGCGATGCCCGCGGTGCTCGCCTCCGGCGTGTTCGAGCTGAAGTCGATCGACGGCGACGGTGCCGAGGTGTCGTGGGGGCCGACGATTCTCGCCACGATCGTGGCGTTCGCCACCGGCTACGCGGCCATCGCCTGGTTCCTGCGCTACATCTCGACCCGCAGTTTCGCGCCGTTCGTGCTGTACCGGGTCGCGCTGGGGCTGCTGTTGCTGGCGTTGCTCGCCGGGGGCGCGATCAGCGCGGACGCGGGCGCACCGGCCGACTGACGACCCGCGGGCGAACTCGTCGCAGACGCGTCAACTACGGTGGGCATGCGGCCCATGCGGCGTACGGAACGCGCGCCGGCCGTCCGCCGGATCCCGGGCCCAGCAGGCGATGCCCGACGCCGCCGAGCCCCTGATGGCGGCCGCGACGGAGCACGGAGGACGCAATGGATCGGCCAGGGGTCGCGGGAACGCGGCCGTCCGGTTTCCCCGTCTCGGCGGCCGGGCCCGCCGCCGGGCTGACGGCTGCCGAGGTCGCCGAGCGGATCGCCGACGGCCGCGTGAACGACGTGCCGCTGCGCTCCAGCCGGAGCCTCGGCGAGATCGTCCGCGCCAACGTCTTCACCCGGATCAACGCGATCATCGGCGTCCTGCTGGTGTTCATGGTGATCGTCGGCCCGTTTCAGGACGCCCTGTTCGGCGGTGTGTTCGTCGCGAACACCCTGGTGGGATTCTTCCAGGAGCTGCGCGCCAAGCGCACCCTGGACCAGCTGGCGGTGGTCGGGGAGTCCCGGCCGCTGGTGCGCCGCGACGGGGTCGCGGCGCAGCTCGCCGCCTCCGAGATCGTCCTTGACGACGTCATCGAGCTCGGGCCGGGCGACCGGATCGGCGTCGACGGGGTCGTCGCCGAGGCCGAACATCTGGAGGTCGATGAGTCACTGCTGACCGGCGAGGCCGACCCGGTGCACAAGCAGCCCGGCGACCAGGTCATGTCCGGCAGCTTCGTGGTCGCGGGCGTGGGCGCCTTCCGGGCGACCCGGGTGGGCCGCGAGGCCTACGCCGCGCAGCTCGCAGAGGAGGCCAGCCGGTTCACCCTGGTGCACTCCGAGCTGCGCGCCGGCATCAGCACGATCCTCCGGGTCGTGACCTGGATGATCATCCCGACCGGCGTCGCGTTGATCATCAGCCAGCTTTACGTCAACGACGACGACCTGTCCGAGGCGATCCGCCGGATGGTCGCCGGTCTGGTGCCGATGGTGCCCGAGGGACTCGTGCTGCTCACCTCGGTGGCCTTCGCGGTCGGGGTGGTGCGTCTGGGGCGCCGCCAGTGCCTCGTCCAGGAACTGCTGGCGATCGAGGGGCTGGCCCGCGTCGACGTCGTCTGCCTCGACAAGACCGGCACCCTCACCGAGGCGGCGATGGACGTCGCCGAGCTGCGCATCGTCGACGCGGACGCCGCAACCGCGATCGGTTCCGCAACCGCGATCGGTTCCGCGGCCGACGTGGCCCGGCAGGTGCTCGGCGTGCTCGGCACCACCGACGCCCGGCCGAACCCCAGCATGCTGGCGATCATCGACGCGTACCCGGCGCCGGCGGGCTGGGCGGTGCGGGCGGACGCCCCGTTCTCCTCGGCCCGCGGGTGGAGCGGCGCGACGGTGGCCGACCCGGCCGGCAGCGTCGCCACCTGGCTGCTCGGCGCGCCCGACGTGCTGCTGCCCGCCGGTCACCCGGTGCTCACCGAGGTTGACGGCTTCGGCGCGCGCGGCCTGCGGGTGCTGCTGCTCGGCCGGTTCACCGCCCCGCTCGACGGCGCGCTGGCCGAACCGGCGAGCGTCCCGGCCTCCGTGGTGCCGGTCGCGCTCGTCGTGATCGCCCAGCGGCTGCGGGCCGACGCGGCGGACACCCTGCGCTACTTCGCCGAGCAGAATGTCGCGGCGAAGGTGATCTCCGGGGACAACGCGCTGTCCGTCGGCGCGGTCGCCCGCTCCCTGGGCCTACCCGGCGCCGACTCGCCGGTGGACGGGAGGACGCTGCCGACAGACCCTGTCGGTCTCGCCGACGCCCTGGAAACCCATTCGATCTTCGGACGGGTGGCCCCGCAGCAGAAGCGGGCGATGGTCGCCGCCCTGCAGGCGCGCGGCCACACGGTCGCGATGACCGGCGACGGCGTCAACGACGTCCTCGCCCTCAAGGACGCCGACATCGGTGTCGCGATGGGTTCGGGCAGCCAGGCGGCCCGCAGCGTCGCCCAGATCGTTCTGCTCGACAACAGCTTCGCGACGCTGCCGTCCGTCGTCGGCGAGGGGCGCCGCGTCATCAGCAACATCGAACGCGTCGCGAACCTGTTCCTGACGAAAACCGTCTACTCGGTGCTGCTCGCGATTCTGGTCGTCGTCACCCGGGTGCCCTATCCGTTCCTGCCGCGGCACCTGACGTTGCTCAGCTCGCTGACGATCGGTATCCCGGCGTTCTTCCTCGCGCTCGCCCCGAACACCGAGCGGGCCCGGCCGGACTTCGTCGGCCGGGTGCTGCGCTTCGCGCTGCCCGCCGGGATCATCGCCGCGGCGGCGACGATGGCGTCCTACCTGGTGGCGCGGTCGATCTACGACGATCTGGACGCCGAGACGTCGATGGCGACCCTGACGCTGTTCCTGATCGCGCTGTGGGTGCTGGCGATCGTCGCCCGCCCCTACACGTGGTGGCGCCTCGCCCTGGTGCTGACCATGGCGGTCGCGTTCGTGCTGGTCCTGGTGATCCCGTTCGGCCAGGAGTTCTTCCAGCTGTCGCTGGTGGGGACGACCGGCCCGTGGACCGGGGTGGGCATCGCGGCGGGCTCGGGGATGCTGCTCGAACTCGTCTGGTTGCTGACGCGGCGCCACCTGGCCGTCGCGGCCTCCCGGGACGAGCTGGCCGCGGCGCGGCGTCCCTCGGCGTCGCAGAGCAACGTGCGGACCCTGCCGGCGCTGCCGGCACCGGCACCGGCGGCGGCACCGCCCGCGTCCGGCGCCGAACCCGCCGCGCCGGGCGTGGGGCCGGAGGGCGACGGCGAATTTGTGGCTCGGGGTGAGGCCACCGCGGGTGGGGGGAGGGCCGGCGCGCCGGCCTGACCTGGGCCTTCCGGCCGGGGACTACCACGTCTCGGACGGCGTCCGGGCCGCCTCGCGTGCGCGACTTGCAGGTGCCGCGATCGTCCCCGGCGACGAGCGGGGAACGCAGGGCGACGACGGCGAGGGCGCTGGCCACGATCGACGCGGTGAGGATCGCGGTGGAGGCGCCCTCGACGGTGTCCGAGTCGCGTAGGGCGAGGCGGGCGATGAGCAGGCTGACGGTGTAGCCGATCCCGGCGAGTAGGCCGAGGGGGATCAGGTGGCGCCAGCGGACGCCGTCGGGCAGGCGGGCGGCGCCGAGGTGCACGGCGAGCCAGGCGCCGGCGGGGACGCCGAGGAACTTGCCGGCGACCAGCCCGACGGCCACCCCCCGGCTGATCGGGTCGGTGGCGACGTGGAGCAGGGCAGAGGGGCGAGGGAGACCCCGGTCGCGGACAGCGCGAACACGGGGACGATTACGGCGGCGGAGATCGGGCTCAGGTGCCGTTCGAGTCGGGTGGCGGGCGGTTCGCGTTCGCCGGGGCGCGGGCGGACCGGGACGAGCAGGCCGAGGGCGACGCCGGCGACGGTGGCGTGGATGCCGGCGGCGTGCATGCTGACCCAGGTGGCCGCGGCGAGCGGGACGTGCAGCAGCGGTGAGTTCCATCGCTGCCGGTGGGCGAGGGCGACGGCGGCGAGCAGGAGGGCGGTGGCGGCGAGCCAGCCGGGGGTGATGCCGTCGCTGAAGCCGATGGCAATGAGCAGGATGCCGCCGAGGTCGTCGGCGACGGCGAGGCCGAGCAGGACGGTGCGTAGCCCGGCGGGTACGCGGGGGCCGGCGGGGGAGAGGACGCCGAGGGCGAAGGCGCCGAGGGCGAAGGCGATGTCGGTGGCGACGGGGATGGCCCAGGCCCGCCCGGCGCCCGGGGTGCTGTGGGTGAGAGCGAGGCAGATCAACGCGGGTGTGATCATGCCGCCGGCGGCGGCGGCGACGGGCAGTGCGGCGCTGCGCCGGTCGGCGAGGCCGCCGATGGTGAGTTCCTGTTTGAGTTCGAGGCCGACGACGAAGAAGAAGACGGCGAGCAGGCCGTCGGCGACCCAGTCGGTGACGCGCAGGTGATCGAGGTGTAGCCAGGGCGGTCCGAGACCGGCCGGGGCGGACCACGCCGCGTGGTAGGCGCCGGGCGCGGCGTTCGCCCAGATCAGGGCGGCCACCGTCGTGCCGACGAGCAGCAGCCCGCGGGTGGTCTCCGCCCGCAGGAACACGGCGAACCCGTCACGCTCCGCCCCGTGCGTGCCGGGCCGGAGCCGGCCTGACCGCCGCGCCCGGCCCTTTCCCCACCGCGACCACACGTTCCGGCTTCTGCGCTGCTCGGCGGCGGAATGGGCCAGGCTCACGGGGCGGTTGTGACACCTGGCTGCTCCTCCGTCGCGGCCGCCGCGCGACGGCAGGTGTGGATGGCGACAGATTTCAGTTCGCCTGAGAGATCGTAACGAGGAATGCCCGCACGCGCCGCGTAGATGGCGAAGACATCACATCAGGACCCACCCTTGAGCGAGAATAACTCGCACCTTCTCAGGAGGTTGATTATACTTTTCGATCGATATTCCGTCGGCGCAAATCGGCGGACTGCATGACGGTGGCGAAGGCCGGTCGAAGTGACGCCAGGTAATCGCTTTCAGTCGTCGTCGCCGGCCGATGCGCGCCCGCCGAAGGCGATATCGTCGTCCGCTGCCCGGCGGGGCGTGGGAGGCATGATCGGTCCCACCGGCCCGCTGCCGGTCAGCACGCCGGTTGTGACTGCCGGGCCGGTCGCCGCCGCGGTACGGCGCCGGGGTGGGCCGTCGGCGAGACCGGCGAGGTAGGCGTTGTAGGCGTCGAGTTCGGCGTCGACGTCACCGGCGGCGGCGATTCGGCGCTCCCGGTTCCGGGTGCGCCGCTCGTCCAGCCGCGACCACTGGATGGACAGCACGATGAGCACGACGAACGTCGGCAGCTCCCCGAACGACCAGACGATCGCGCCGGCGGTGCGCTGGTCGCTGAGCGGGCTGACCCCCCAGGGCCGCACCAGCCGGCCGTACCAGTCGGCCCCGAGCAGCGACGATTCGGCCATGATCGCCAGGCCGAGGAAGGTGTGGAAAGGTACGACGGATATCAGCATCAGGATCCGCCCCGGATGCGGCAGCCGCCGCGGCAGCGGGTCGATTCCGATGAGCAGCTCGAAGAACAGCACGCCGACCGCGAGAAAATGCACGTTCATGTACAGGTGGCCGAGGTGGTTGTGCATCAGCGTGGTCAGCAGCGACGTCAGGTACAGCACGTACAGACTGCCGACGAAGTTCACCGTCACCAGCGCCGGATGGGTCAGCACCCGCACCGGCCAGGAATGCAGCAGCGCCACCAGCCATTCCCGCGGCCCGCTGCGGTGCGGGGCCTGCGCGGGGCGCATCGCCCGCAGCGCCAGGGTCGTTGGAGCGCCGAGAACGAGGGGGATCGGCGCGAGCATGCTCAGCAGCATGTGCTGGGTCATGTGCACGCTGAGCAGGACGGGCCCGTAGCGCCCGAGCCCGCTGGAGGTGGCGAAGACGACGACGGCCAGACCGCACAGCCAGGCGATGGTGCGCCCGACCGGCCAGCGGGCGCCCCGGACGTGCAGCCGGCGCACCCCGGCGAGGTACAGGCCGGCGGCGACCACCGACGCGGCGAGGAACACCCAGTCGATCCGCCAGTCGGCGGCCAACCGGGCGGCGCTCACCGGCGGCGGCATCGGGTAGCCGAGCAGCGCCCGGGTCGGGTCGGCGGGCACGAGGGCGTCGTTCACCGGCGGCGCCGTGCGCGACAGCCCCACGGCCAGGCCCAGAGTGGCCGTCAGTACCGTCAGCTCCACGCCCGCCAGGCGAAGGAACCGACCGACCGCCTCCGCCGCCGCTGTGGTCGCTGCCGTCGGGGTGGCCGCCGCCGTCGGCGTGGTCGCGGCGAGCCGGGCGACGACCCGGCGGCGCAGCAGGCCGCCGAGCACGACCGCGGCGATCAGGCCCACCGCCTTGAGCGTGACGAGCAGGCCGTAACGGGTCTCCCACAGCGGCGCCAGGCCGCCGAGGCGCAGCGCGGCCCCACCGATCCCGCTGACCGCGGTGACGGCCGCCGCGCCGGCGGCGAACCGGCTGTGGCGCCGCAGCGCCGGGCCGAAGGAACCGGCGGGCAGCCGCACGGCGGACAGCAGGCCGAGCAGCCCGCCCACCCACGCCGACGCGGCGAGGATGTGCACGGCGAGCGTCACCACTGCGATCGCGTGGTCACCGGAGGTGGCGGCGTGTCCGGCGAAGACCGGCGGCAGCAGTCCGATGGCGGCGACGGCGAGCAGCGCACCGGCCGCGGTCGTCGTCGTCACCGTGCGGCCGACGATCGCCACCACGGCGGCGAGCACCGCGACGGTGATCAGGGCGCGGCCCTGCTCGGTCGAGGCGACGAACGACCGCAGCGCGCGCAGGTCGAGCACGTCCCCGGCCGGCTTCGCGGAGACGTCGGACAGGGTGAACACCAGCTCCGCGAGCGTGGCGAGCACCCACACCACCGCGGCGTCGGCCGCGTACCGCCCGCAGCGGCGCGCGGTCGGCTGGCGGGACCCGGCCGCGCGGTCCGGCAGGGCGGCTGCCCGCGTGGCCGTCCGCGCGCCGCCTGCGCGGGTCGTCGCGCCGTCTGCGCGCGCTGTCGTCGCATCCGTACCGGACGGCTCGTCCGCACCGGGCGGCTCATGGCCGCGGCGCGCGGGGGTGCGCCGCGCCGGCAGCAGGACCGCGGCGGCGAGCAGCCAGCCGAGCGTGGCGACCGAGGCGATCCGACCCACCAGCCGGGCGAACGGCAACGCCCAGTAGGTACCTTCGCCGGCCGAGGGCAGCCCTGGCAGCCGGAGCGGACCCGGGCCGAAGCCGACGACCAGAGCCAGCACGGCGCACCCGGCCAGCACCGCGACGGGCAGCGCGCGGGCGACCGCGCCCGGTGGCCGGGCCGATGTCGGCCGGGCGGACGTCGGCGCCGGAGAGACGCCCCCCGATGGGAGGACCTCCGGGGAGCCAGGGGAGTCGGCCGAGGTGGGCGTGCCCGCCGAGGAGGAAGAGTCCATGGTCAGCGCGCTCCGGGTTGACGACGGCGCAGGATCAGGGTGACGATCAGGCCGCCGACGGCGAGGACGACGACGGCGGCGATCACGACGAACAGGGCCCAGCCGATACCCCCGCCGTCCCCATCGTGCGCGCCGGCGGCGGTCGCGGTCGAGGCGGACCTGCCGGGGACTGCCGCGGTCCCCGTGCTGGGCGTGGTCGTGGCGGGCGCCGCGGTGGCCGCGCCGACGCCGGGAACGCCGCTCCCGGCCGATGGCGCGGCGCCGGCATCGGCGGCCTGCGGGCTCGCCCGTCCCGCGACGGTGAACGCGAACGTCCCCCCGACCGGATGGCCGTCCTCGGACACGGCCTGGTAGGAGACCGTGTAGCGTCCGTCGGCCAGCGCGGAGAGCGGTTGATGCACGGTGGCGCCCTCGACCACCGTGGCGCCGATGACCACGCTGGTGCCGTCGGTGCGGGTCACGGCGAGGTGGGTGTAGCGGGACGAGACGGACTCGTTGAAGCTCAGGGTGATCTCACCCGGCGCGGTGGGCAGCACGCTGTCCGCGGCCGGCGTGGTGGCCACGAGCCGGGAGTGCGCCGCGGCGGGTGCCGCCAGAGCCAGCAGCAGCGCCGGCAGGATCGCGGCGACGACGCCGACCGCGGCGGTGACCCTGCCCCGCCGAGCGCCGCCGCGACGCGCATAAACCGTCTGCATCTGTCGTCGCACCCGCCGGATTCTACGCGCCGTAGAACGTGGATCGTGGGCACTGCCGGGCGGAACCTGCGTGCCAGCGACGGGAACGCGTCCCCGTCGCAGGTGCTTCGACCCGCTTTGGCGCCAGTTCTGACGCCAACTTGGCGCCACGGGAGATCAGGTAGAGTCGTCTGCGCTCCCCGTGGCATTGAGCGGCAGCTTGCGTCACACCGACGCCACGCACCGGACGACATCCGGCGTTCTGCCATGGGAGTGCACGTGGCCACGGGCCGCATCACGAGCGATGCCTACTACGACAAGATCAAGAAGCACTGGTTCTACCAGATCAACATCCCGGCGAGCTTGACCCCCGATGGTCGTCGGCGCCGCGAGAAGGGCCGCAGTTCGCCGCGCGGGGTCAACTTCCGGACCAAAGGCGAGGCCCTTGAGGCGATGGACCGGCGGCTGCGGGAGATCCGCGCCTGGAAGATCGACTTCAGTGGGCGGATGACGCTCGCCGAGTTCGTGGAGGCGTGGGCCGAACATCAGCGGGACGAGATACCTGACGAGCGGATCGCGAAGTACCAGTACACCGTCGAGACCTACGTCATCCCCTGGCTCGGCACCGTCAGGCTCGGCGACGTCGCCGACCGGCTGAAGGTTCACTACCGCTTCCTCCGGACAGAGGGCATGCACCGGTCCTGCTGCCACCGCAACCGCGCCCGCGCAGAGCGGGGGGACGTTACCCGGTGTCGGGAGGGCAGGCCACTGTCCGCGTCGACCACGGCGCAGGTGCACAAGGTGTTGCGCTCGATGCTTGGTCTTGCGGTCGAGCTCGACCTGTTCCCCATTCACCCGATGATCAAGATCAAGCCTCCGGCGTTCAAGCACAAGGAGTTCACCCCCTGGAGTGCCGCAGAGGTGCACCGGGGAACCGACCTGTTCGCGGCGGAGCGGCTCGGCCTGGCGTGGATCGTGGCGATGATGGGTGGCCTTCGCCGCGGTGAGCTGGCCGGGCTGCGGTGGCGCGATGTCGACCTTGATGCCCGCCTGATCCACGTGGTGAACCAGCGCGCGTACGTGCACACCGAGTCGGGGACCAAGATCGTAGACAGGGAGCCGAAGGGGACATTGCGGCGATCAATTCCGATGTCCGGCGTCGTCGTGACCTTGCTCACTGAGCACCGGAAGCGCCAGCGGATCGAGGGCCTGAAGCACGGCTACGGCTCCCCGATCTACGTCTTCGTGAACGAGCTCGGCGAGCGGTACTCCCCGGCAGTGATCTACAACCGCTTCCAGACCGCATGTCGGCGCTACGGGCTACCGGTGGTCCGTCTCCACGATCTTCGCCACACCTTCGCGACGCTGCTGTTCAGCGAGAAGATCGACCCAAAGATCATTCAGAAGCTGCTGGGTCACTCGTCCGACCGCTTGACGCGAGAGATCTATATCCACTACCTCCCCGAAATGGGAGCGGAGGCAGTTGCGGCTCTCGACAAGAAGATCGGGAAGTCGGCCTGACCAGGCGAGAAGCCGAAGCCGTTTTTGATCTAGAAAATTCCCCGACTGCAATTTACGGCTCCGGGCGGTGCTGCGAACACTGACCCCGGGGCCTCGAAGCGACCCCAGGAGGTCACCCCGTGTCTGTCATTGTCGCACGGCCGGATGCGGCCGGAGCCAACATCGTCTGCGAAGCCATCCTCGGCTGCCAGGCCCCGGCCGTGGTGATCGTGGAGGATCGAGAAGGTGGTCGGGCCCGCGTGTGCCCGTTCCACCACCAGGACATGATGCGTGTCTCTGATGGCCTCATCCGCGGTGTCGGGCTCGTGCGTCCCGATGCGGCGGAGCCGGCCGTGGCGGTTAGCCGATGAGCCTCGGACATCAGTTGGCCGCGTGGGATCTGCTCCCCGGCGAACTCACCCCACAGGAACGCGTCGTGCTGCTCGCCCTGGCGGAGGATTGCCGGTCCGGCCGTGACTCGTGCTCACCTGGTCACAAGGTCCTGACGGCACGTACCGGTCTGGGTCGATCACAACTGTCCGTCACGATTTCCCGTCTCGTCTCCCGCGGCCTGGTGGCTCTGGCTGAACGGGCACGGCGAGGCAGGAACGCTGTCTACCGTCTCCTGTTCGCCGAGAAGGAGCGTCCGGACAGCCGGACCCAGAGCGTGCCGACTGGTACCGATCATGGTTCGGAAAGGGTCCGGCCTGCCGGCAGCCTCCCTGGTGGTTCTTCTCCCCGCAAGAACATCCTGTCGCGCGTCTGCGCTCCGAAGAGATCATCATCAACACCGAAGATGCAGCCCTGGCAGAGACCGTCGACCGCACCGACGAACCGGCTGAAGCCGTCACCACGGCTGGACCTGTCGGCCCTACCCCCCCGAACCGCCAGCGTGGGCGGTTGATGCCGCCAGGGAGCAACTGGGACGGTTCGCGGTCCCGTCTGCTGTGCGGGCCATGGCTCGGTCGATTGCGGGTGCGCAGTCATGACCCTCACACCCACCGCGGCGGCTGATCCGAGTTGGCTGCCGCCGATCCCGCCCGGATACGCGCCGACTGAGCAGGACATCGCCACGGCACGGGCCGACTTCGCTAGCCGCGACGACTACGCGGCGGCGGTCGGCGCGTTGCACGCCGCGCTGCGGCTGGTCCTGGCGGGTGAGCCGTTCGCGGACGTCGCAGTCCGCTACGCCTTGGCGTTGCGTCTGGTGGCGCTTGGCGACTTGGAGGTGACCAGATGATCCCCACTCGACTCACCCCGACCCGGCGCGCTGCGGTCATGGTCCGGCTCTGCTACGAACTCGGATCCGGCCGTCCGGCTACCCGGGCGGACATCGTCCGCGAGATGTTCGGCGCCCCGACCGTGGCCATCAGCGGCATCAGCCCGACCGACGTCGCCGTCACCCTGGCGTCACCCGTGTTCGTCGCACCGGCCGCGCCCGATCACCAGGGCGACGATGTCGTCAGCAGGGACGCCCCTGTCGATCAGGCCCCTGATTCGGTCGTCAGCTTCGCTGACGCTGCCGCCAGGCTCGGCCTGTCCATCGGGACCGTGCGCCGCTACTGCGCTCCCTCGTCAGGCAAGCTCCGGCGTGTCGGTACCGGGGTCTCCCTTGCCTCTGTGGAAGCGCTGGCAGCCTGATCCGGCTTGGGCGGCGTCGTCATTCGCCGGGCGAACCACACGCCTACTGGCAAGCAGACGGTTAACGACGTCTTCCAGGACCTCCCCGGGGGTCGGAGCCCCCTCCCGGTCCGTATCGATGGAACCGCCGGGCCGGAACAGTCGGGCTCTGCTCGCGTGGGGGATGGCCTCGCGCAACCGGCGAGCGATGGCCACCGGATCGAACCCGGGTTCAGTCTCGTCCACCGTCACATGCGCGGTTGCCCGGTCAGGGTTGGCGAAGTCGACGATCACCATCACGTCGCCTCGCCATCCCCCGGGGCGTCGCTCTCCCGCGGGTCGGGCGCTCCCTGAAAGATCAGCATCGCGGCACCGACGTGCGTAACCGTCTCGACCAGTGGGACATCGCCAGGTAGGTAGCGGGCGAGAGCCGCTGTTAGTGCCGATGCGGTGATCCCCTGGTCGGTGACCGCCGTGTGCCGGCCGATGATCTTCGAGTAGTGCACGGTGACGCCCGGCATAGCCGGGAGCTGCACCGGATACGTCGGATCTGGGGGAGCCGCATCGTCCGCGGTCTCAGCCGCGTCCGCCCGGCGGGTCCGCTGCTTGGTCACGGTCGTATCCCTTCCGGCCCCCTGGTCACACCCATCCGCCCGCCTCCTGTTGGTCGAGGGCACCGGGCACGCCCGCCCGTAGCTGAAGCGCGCCCGGTGCCAGTAGGCGCCCCGCCCGGGGGCCGATGCTGGGGATAGCTGCCCGGACGGAACGCCACACGAGCGTCACGCAGTACGGAGGACACTGCTACCGCCCGCATGGGACGCTTGGGGATGTCACGGCGCCCGGCAAGGCGTCCCGTTGCGTCCCTGCGGAGCCGGTATGCGAAATGAGCGTCTGAGCGCCGCCCTGGCGAGTAGACGGATGGATCCTGCGAGCCTGGCTGAAGCGGTAGGCGTTGATCACAAGACGGCGGAGCGCTGGCTCTCGAAGGGCAGGACACCGCGCCGACGAACGGCTCTCGAAGCCGCGGCACTGCTCAAGGAAGATGCGGCGTACCTCTGGCCTGCCCTCGTTGATGACGCGCGCCAGGACTCGGCGAGCCGCGCCGAGTTCGTCACCCTGTACCCACACCGGGGCGCTGTCCCGTTGGACCTCTGCGCGGTGCTACTCGACCAGGCGAAGGACTGTGTCGATGTGCTGGTCTACGCCGGGCTGTTCCTGACCGACGGCACACCTGATCTCGCCAAGCGGCTCATCCGCAAGGCGGAGAACGGAGTGCGTGTCCGCGTGCTCCTCGGTGATCCTGACTCGGAGGCGGTGGCCGCGAGGGGCGCCGAAGAGGGGGTGTTCGGCGGGGTGTCGGCGCGTGTCCGCCTCAGTCTGACCCACCTGCAAGATGCCATCGGGGTGCCGGGGGTTCACATCCACCTGCACGGCACGACGCTCTACAGCTCCATCTACCGCTTCGATGACGTCCTGCTCGCGAACACCCATGTGTTCGGAGCTCCGGCCGCTCAGAGCCCGGTGATCCACCTACAGCGGATCCCGGGCGGTCGGCTGTTCGACCATTACATGAGCAGCTTCGACCGCGTGTACTCCGGCTCCGTGCCGGTGGAGGGGAGCGTGCCACACCGTGGCTAGAAGGGACTTCTACAACGACCCGGCTGCGCCAAAGCCCAACTCGATCGTCCCTGCGGCCACTGAGCCTTTCCCGGTAACGTTTTGTCGCTTTGCGTGACATCAATGTGGTGTTG
>NZ_CADCWT010000011.1 GCF_902806485.1 Candidatus Frankia alpina
TCCTACTAGAGGGCCTGTAGTCCATCGAGCACCTTTTCGATGAGGGCGGCGGAAGGGCGGTCGGAAGCGTGGGCTGGCCGATTCACCGTGACCAGTCCGGCGTCGAGCATGTCGCTGACGAGGACCCGCACGACGCCGAGCGGCAGATCAAGCCGCGCCGAAATCTCGACGATCGACTGCACCCGCTGACAGAGCAGCGCGATCGAGCGCTGCTCCGGTTCCAGCGCCACGCCCATCAGTCGTCTGTTGGGCATGGTGGTCACGAGCGCCACCAACTCCAGCGCCCGGTTGGTGGGCCGGGTCCGACCGCCGGTGACGGCGTAAGGGCGGACGACCGGACCCGCATCTTCGTCGAACCATTCCTCGTCGTGCGACATACCGGTCCTCCTGCCTGCGAGAAAGCTCCGCTGCCATGACGGTTCACGTTGCGGTCCGGTCGGTACGGGCAGGGGTCGACCGGTGGGCCAGATTCGCGGTCGCGCCCCCGCCGACCGCCGCGGCGCGGCCTACAGCGGCAGCGCGGACTGCATCTGGGCGCGCAGCTCCGGGGTGAGGAATTCCCCGACCCTGGTCACCAACAGGGCCATCTCATAGGCGATGAGACCGATGTCCGCCCCGTTGTTGGAAAGGATCGCCAGGCACGAACCGTCGCCGACCGCCGTGACGAACAGGAAACCCTGGTCCATCTCGACGATGGTCTGGCGGACGTTGCCGCCGCCGAAGAACCGGCCCGCGCCGCGGGCGAGGCTGTTGAACCCGGAGGCAATCGCCGCGAGCTGGTCCGCGGTCGCCCGGTCCATTCCGTACGAGGTCGCGAGCAGCAGACCATCCGAGGACAGGGCAATTACGTAAGTGACTTCCGGAACCTTCTTGACGAGATTGTTGAGCAACCATCTCATGTTCTCGGACAGCCCCAGCGGACGCATCTCAGGTCACCTTTCCCACATCGTCGCCGTCGTTGGAAACCTGGCCGTCCGCCAGCCCGCGACCGAATTTACTCTGGAAGGACGACATCATGCTGCGTATCTCTTCCGGGCTGCGCTGCGCCGCGAGCATGCCCGATTGTTCCTCGGGGCTGTCCCGCCGTAGTTGAGGCGCGAGGCTGGCCCGTCGGGTGCGCCGTGGCAGGCCCACCTCGCTGTGCTCCTCAGGCGCCTGACCGCTTCGCTCCGGCAGGCCCGCGGCGGGGGTGTCGCCGCGATGGGGCCCGATCGGGCGGCTGATCGGCGAGGTGAACGGGTCGTTGCTGGCCCGGGAACCACCGGGCAGGTCGCGCACCACGGGGGGCGGCCCGAACAGGGAGGGGGCCCGGCGCTCCGGATCGGGCGACGGCGGTTCCGGCGACCACCGGTCGGTCTCGGCCGGCGGGAGGGCCGGCGGGGCGCCGTGGGTGCCGCCACGCGAGTGGCGGGTCGGCAGGTCGGGCAGGTCGCCGCCGCCCTGACCGGGCTCGCCGTCCGGGCCGGTGACGGGCCGCGAGCCGGTCGGGCGGGACGGGCCATCGGGCCGGCGGCCGTTAGAACGGTGCCGGGGACGGTCCGCGACGAACCAGCTCGACCGGACGGTGGCGAAGACCGGCAGGTCGTCGATGAGTGTCTCGTTCTGGTGTCCACGAGGTGCCTCGGCGCGCTGCGCAGAGGCGGAGGTCAGATTGCCGCCCGCGTCGACCAGAGGCCCGCCGTACCCGTCCTCGTCGATCGCCGGACCGTCGAGGACGGGTACGGCGGAGACGGGCAGCGCCCGGACGGTGGCGGTGCTCCCCGGGCGGGTGTCGCCGTCTCCCTCGGGCTGGCGCAGCAGTGCGGTCGGCACCAGGACGATGGCCATCGTGCCGCCGTAGGGAGAGGGACGCAGCTCCACCGCGATGGCGTGCCGCTCGGCCAGACGGCCGACGACGAACAGGCCGAGCCGTTCACTGGCCGACAGGTCGAAGGGGGGCGGGTTGGCCAGCCGCTCGTTGAGTCCTCCGGGCTCATCCCCAGGCCGCGGTCCTCGACCTCGATGACGAAGCCGTTGGACACCTCGTGCCCATTGACCTGGACCGGGGTGTGCGGTGGTGAGAAGGAGGTGGCGTTCTCGATGAGCTCGGCGAGCATGTGGATGACGTCACCGACGGCATGCCCGCTGATGGCCCCGCCGTCGATGGGCATCACCTTCACCCGGGTGTAGTCCTCGACCTCGGCGACAGCGCCGCGCACGACGTCCTTCACCACGACCGGTCGGCGCCAGCCACGCGCGGGCTTGGAGCCCGACAGGACGATGAGGTCCTCGGCGTGGCGCCGCATGCGGGTGGCGAGGTGGTCGAGGCGGAACAGCTCCTCGAGCTCGTCCGGGTCGGTCTCCTTGCGCTCCAGCGCGTCGATGACCTTGAGCTGACGGTGGATGAGGGCCTGGCTGCGGCGGGCGAGGTTGAGGAAGGTGTCGCCGATACTCTTACGCATCGCAGCCTGTTCCACCGCGGTGCGCACCGCGACGGCGTGCACGGTGGCGAACGCCTCGGCGAGCTGGCCGATCTCGTCGGTGCTCTTCACCTCGACCGGGAATTCCTCTGCGGTCGCGTCAACCTGTTCACCCCGGTGCAGCCAGTCGACGACCTCGGGCAGCCGTTCGTTGGCGACTTCGAGCGCGCCGCGGCGCAGCTTACGTAGCTGCCGGATCATCGGGCTCGCGACGACCAGCGAAATCACCACGGACACGACCAGGACCAGCGCGACGCCGATACTGCCGAGCACCGCGTCACGGGCAGCTGAACTGGCGATGTGCTGGCTGGTCGAACCCAGGTCCGTGGCGATCCGCCGCTCCACCTGGCGCATCGCCACGATCTTCGCGTCGACGGTCTGCAGCCAGGTCTGCTGGGTAATCGTGAGCGGCTGGCCATTCTGGACCGCGTTGACCGTATCGTCACGCATTGCCGTGGCGGCCGAGATGGTGCGGTCGACCGTGGCGTTGCAAAACGCCTGCTCATCCGCCGTGGCGGTGGTCCGGAACTGCTGCAGCCAGGCCTCCTCGGCGCCGGCCGAGGACTCGATCTGGCGCAGGGTCGCCGTATCCGTTTGGCGGAGGATGATCACTCGAGCGATCGAGCCACGCTGTTGGGCGGCTTCCTCCTTCGCTCGCGAGATTCCCACCAGCGTGGTAGTGCCGTTGACCAGCGTGGCGTTACGGCTGCCGGCGGCGACGCTGGCGTTGAGCGAAAGAAGATCGTGCACCAGGTCGTTGTAGAAGGTGCTGTTCTGGTCGACCCGGGCCTGTCTGGCGTCGATCGCTCGGCGCTGCGCGGGGAGCCGGTCCAGCCGCGTCGTGATCGAGGCCAGGGTAGTCGCGAGAGTGTCCCTGGCGGCCGTGGGAAGCCCGGCCTCACCGGCCCGGTAGGTCCCCCAGGGCCTGATCAACGGGGCCACGGGCGGCGATGCTCGCCTGTCCCGGGTTGACCGCCAGGTAGTTGGAACCGACATAGGAGTTCGTGGCGTAGCGCTCGGCCTGGAGTGCGGCGACTAGGTCGTTGCCCTTGATCGAGAAGGCGGCCAGCGCTTTGATGCGGTTCGCGGTCCGTATGTTGTCGACGTTCCCCCGCACCTGTATCGCGCTCAGCACCGCCAACGCGGCCAGGGGGACCACCAGAATCACCACGAGCTTCGAGCGGATGGGCCAATTCCGGAGCATCCGGTCCTCTCGTCCGACACCCGGGGAGTTGGGTGCCTCATGTGCGGGGTGAGTGTTCGAGTTCAACGAGTCCTGTCCCCGAAAGACCACACGCGACAACACCCAGACCCGGATCTTGAGCGTGAGGCCCAGGCATCGGGTGGATGTTTCCGTGGCGCCGACGACTCTAGCGGGCGAATGCAGCGCCCACGTTAGGGGCGGGACCCTGTAACCGGAATAGCATCACGGCGTTGCACCGTGTGACGAGACATTCGTTCTGACTCGCGAAGTGCGATAGGCCAGCCGCACCTAATGGAAATCGACGTATGCGGATCAGTCAACGTCCAGACGCCGGAACGAGCACTAATGAGCAGCAGATGACAGAAACCAGCCCAAGCCTCCCGGCCGGCGGCGTGAGTTTGGTGACATAAATATCGACCAGTGACAACACACGCACGCGAATGCTGCCCGGAACACATCCACACATCCCGGGACGCACAGCCGAGGTCGGGCCCACCGCCCTAAAGATGAGGTCGATTCGGGTGTTTTGCCCTGATAGTGGGTGGCTCGGTGTCGATCCGGTAGCGATCTTTGGGGTTTGGGCTGCCCCGGGCGGAGATGTGGCGAAGCTCCTGGTAGAAGGCGGGTTGCTGAGACCGCCCGTCGAAACCAGGAGCTTCGGTGCCCCAATCTGTCATGCCCTCCTCCGGGTCGCCGGGGCTGTTGCGGGAGGTGGTCCTGACTGGCCCAGGTGTCGGGGTGTCGGCGTCGGCCGCGGCGGGGCCGGGGCCGTTAGCGTTGGTGGCCACGCCGGCGGGAGTGCGGGCGGCGTTGGCCGCCGCAAGACCAGCGGTGAACCGAGGGCGCCGCGGTTGGACGACCTCGCAGCCCGGCTGGCCGAGTTCACCGTGACTGTCACCGACCAGGCCGGGAAGACGACCACCAGCCGGTACCGGGTCCTGACCACCCTGCTCGGCCACGACGCCTACCCCGCCAGCCGACGACGCGCCATTTTCGGGTGCACTGTGAGTGGTCGACTTGAACTCACGTACAAGTCGGTCAAGTCGACGTTGCGGGGGTCGGGCCGGCCGCTGCGTGGGCAGTCCCCTGACCTGGCCGAACAGGAAATCTGGGGTTCTGCTCGCCATCTACAACGCCCTAGTCGACCAGACGGTCAACGTCACCGGATCAAATCTACCCAGAGCGGCCTAATTCGACCTCTTCTTTAGGGCAGCGAAGGTCGGGCCACGTGGGCAGCCGCCGGCCGCGATGCTAAACGCGCTCTCCGCCGACTGGTACGGAACTCGCCCCGGGACTTCCCCGCCCCGACGTGACCTGGCGATTCCCACCCACGCGGCGCCTACCGCGCAGAGCACATACCCCGGCCGCCGGCGTTCCAATCCAGCCGATTCGTCAGGTCTTGGCATGTTCGGGCAGCGCGGGCGCACGGCGGGCGCGGGAGGAACCGACCGCCAGTTCAACCGGCGATCGAGTCAGCCGGTCGGGGCGGGTGACGGCCGACCGTGCCGGCTCGCCGGGGCCCGGTGGACCAGCGTCGTCTGGCTCACGGTGGCAACCAGCGCACCCGTGCGGTCGTACATCCGCCCCCGCACCTGCACGACGTTGCGGACGATCGCCTCGACCCGCACGTCCAGCAGCACCCACTCGCCGGTCGGGGCGGCCACGATCCGTGGGCTGTTGTCGAGGCTCGTGCCGGCGGCCATCTCTCCCGTGGCCTCGATGAGTCCGACCGGGGCGAAGTCGCTGAGCAGGGCGAGCACCGCGGCGTGCACCGGCAGCCGGGGGCGCAGCCGCAGCCACAGCGCGCTGCTCCCGCCGCCCGGACGCCCGTCGAGGTCGGTCCTCGCCGGACGGGCCCACCGCTGCTCGACGAGGGAGATCACGCCGTCGCGGGGGAAGTCCAGCCAGGTCGGGTACTCCCGCGGGGGGCAGCCGTCGGGATCCGGCGCCCAGTCCCCGGCCGGGCCGAACCGGTTGACGGCGCCGCTCACCCGACTGAACGTGCCGCCCGCGAGGAACACCAGCCGACCGGCCGCGGTGGCCCGCACGACGACCTGCGACAAGCCACCGGTGGCCGGGTCGACGCTGAGCTCCACCTCCTGGCCGGCGTGCACCGGGGCGAGGAACTGGGTGTGCGCCCACACGCAGTCCCGGCCGCCGCAGGCCTGGACGAAGGCGATCGCGGCGGCGAGGCCGCAGCCGCCCCACAGGGTGCCCCGCGTGTTGAGCAGATGGGCGTCGGCCACGAAGCGGCCGCGGTACTCTCCCGGGTCGACCGTCAGCCCGAGCAACCCGGCGAGAGAGGTGGCGTCGCGGCCGAGGTCACCGCGAGCTCCATCGGCCCCCCGCGGACCGTCGTCCCCGTGACGGAGCCGGGTCGGCAGGTCGGCCGCGGATCGTGGCGGGATGCCTGGTCCGTGCTGGGCTGTCACGTTCTCATCCTGGCAGGCCCGATCGAGCCATGCGCCAGGGTCATCCGACCGGACCCGACCGCACAGCGCTTTCACCCGGGGCCGGCACAGTGACACAGTGAGCGTCATCACCGCCGAGGAGGCCGCAGTGAGCAGCCAGATCGAGTCCGAGATCGCCGACGGCGTGCTCACAGTGCGCATCGCACGGCCGGACAAGCGCAACGCCCTCACCCAGGCGATGTACACGGCACTCGCCGAGGCGTTCGCGGCGGGCGAGGCTGACGCCGGGGTGCGGATCATCCGCATCCGCGGCAGCGGCGGATCGTTTACCGCCGGTAACGATCTCGCCGACTTTCTGGCCACGGCAGACCTGGCCCCGGACGGCCCGACGCTGACGTTCATCCGGACGGTCGCCCGCGGCACGAAGCTGCTCGTCGCCGAGGTCGACGGGCCGGCGGTGGGCATCGGCACGACGCTGCTGCTGCACTGCGACCTGGTGTACGCCACCGAACGCAGCACCCTGGGCATCCCGTTCGTCAACCTGGGCGTCGTGCCCGAGTTCGGCTCCTCGCTGCTGCTGCCGCGCCGGGTCGGGCCCGCGGCGGCGGCCAGGCTTGCGTACTTCGGCGAGCCGTTCGGCGCCGCGCAGGCCGCCGACCTAGGGATCGTCACCGAGGTGCTGCCCGACGCCGACGCGCTGCGCGCCCGCGTCGACGACCGGGTCGCGGCGCTGCTGGCGCAGCCACCGGGTGCCCTGGCCGCCACCCGCGCCCTGCTCCACGACGGCGGGACAGCGCCGGTGCTCGCCCGGATCGACGCCGAAGGCGCGATCTTCGCCGAGCGGCTGGCCTCGGCGGAGGCCAAGGCTGCGATGACCGCTCGGCTACCTGGTCGCGCGGCGTCGTCGCGGACGGGCTGAACCAGCCGACCACGCCCCGCACCGGTCTCCCCGCCGGTCTGCCGGCCCGCCGAGCGCAGCCAGGACGGCCGGTTCAGCGGGGCGTGGCCGGGCATACCGGGATCGTGACCAGTTCCCTGCCGCGCCAGCGTGACCAGGGCGAGGTGCTGCGGCGTCGGCACTGGTGGCAACGGCTGTCCCCCGGACCGGGAGGCGCGCCGCCGGCCCGCAGCGCCCTCGGGCTGCGCCGGGTACTCGCCGTGTTCGGCCTGGTCTTCTGCGGCGTCACCGCAGGGATGTTCGCCTCACGCGACCAGCCCGCCGCCGCGGGAGTGCTCGCGCTGCTCGCTCTGGTGGCCATCGTCGACCTCGCCGTCATCCAGCGCCGGCTGCACCAGCGTTCTCATACGCGCCGGCCCCCGCCCCCACCGCTGCGGCCGTGACGATGAGCGCCGGCCCGCCCGTCGTGACGATGTCCCGCTCCGACCGCATAAGGTGTCCGGGGATCGGCTGATCAGATCCGTCGGGCCCGCACGGGCATCGAGCTGGTACGAGAGAGAGACGGCGGCCGATGAGCGAGCCGGCGGGCGGCGGGCGGTCGGCACCGGCCGGGTTCCCTCGCGGCACTGCGGACGAGCCCGGACTGCGTCGTGCGCTGCGCCGGATGCGCCTGATCGCCACCAGCATGCTCGCCGCCGTCGTGGCCGTCTATCTGCTCGCCGAGAGTTGGCGCAGCCACGGCGGCCCCCGCTGGGTGGCGTATGTGGCCGCCGCGGCGGAGGCCGGCGTCGTCGGCGCGCTGGCCGACTGGTTCGCGGTGACGGCCCTGTTCCGCCACCCGCTGGGCCTGCCGATCCCCCACACGGCGATCATTCCGGAGCGTAAGGACGCCCTCGGCCGGGGCCTGGAGAACTTCGTCAGCACGCACTTCCTCGCCGAGGACGTGATCCGGGAGAAGGTCGACGGCATCGGCGTCTCGGTGCGCGTCGGGTCCTGGCTGCGCCAACCGCGCCACGCCGAACGGGTGACCGCCGAGGTCGCCGGGCGGCTCACCTCGGCCATCTCCGGGATGAGCGACGACCTGGTCCGCGAGGTCGTGGAGAAGGCGGTGCTGCCCCGGGTGGTCGAGCGGCCCTGGGCGGGGGTGCTGGGCGCGGCCTTGCAGCGAGTGCTCGACGACCGGTTGCACGTCCGGCTCGTCGACGTGATCGTCGCCGAGGTCTCCGAGTGGCTCGCCCGCAACCCGGAGGTCTTCACCAGGCTCGTGGTCGATCAGGCGCCGAGCTGGACGCCGCAGTGGCTGGATGAAGCGGTCGCGGTCAAGGCCTATGACAAGGCGCTGGAGGCACTCGCGGAACTGCGCGCCGACCCGGAGCATCGGGTGCGCCAGGCGGTGGACCGGTTCCTCGACGAGTTCGCCGACCGCCTGCGCACCGACCCGAGCCTCGCCGAGCAGGTCGAGCAGATCAAGCAACGGCTCCTGGGACACGCGGAGGTCGGCCGGGCCGTCGCCGCGATCTGGGCGACGACACGGACGATCCTGCTCGACCTCACCACCGATCCGACCAGCACCGCCCGGGTCCGGGCCGCCGACGAACTGGCCGCGTTCGGGGCGCGGCTGGCCACCGACCCGGAGCTCGGCCGCACCGTCGACCGGGCGGCGTCCGACCTGGCCGCCCGGGCGGTCCACCGCTACCAGGGGGACATCGCCGCGATCATCGGCGACACGGTCGCGAGCTGGGAGCCCGAGGAGACCTCGCGGCGCATCGAGCTGCACGTCGGCCGGGATCTGCAGTTCATCCGCATCAACGGGACGGTCGTCGGCGCCCTCGTCGGGCTGATCATTCACGCCCTCACCGAGCTGGCCTTCTGACCCGCACGGGCCGCGGCCGCCCTGCCGGCGGCCGGGCGCCTCACCCGAAGGTCCCCGCAGCCCCATGCCGGTCGACCCGTTCACGGGTGGCCGTCCGGTCCCTCCCACCCTGCGCTCACCGCCGCGGCACCGCACCGGGCTCGAACCGGCCGTGACCGCGGTCATCCCGGCCTCCCTGATCCGGTTCTGCCTGTTCAGCGGGCACGCGGCCGGGCCTTTCGCCGGTCGGCGCAGGCCGACGTTCCCGAGGGTGACCCTTATCGCGTCCCCGCCCCGCTCGACCCACACCGATGGTGATGACCCCGCGCCTACTGCTGTGATGCAAGCGGTGGGTGCACACGCCATCGGCCTGGTGGCACCTTCGCCAGGATGTTCGCACAGCTCCGCGATGCAGTGCGGAACAACCCGACACGCTGCGCAACCACCGCCGCCGCGGCGATGGCGTCGATCGGCGGGCAGAGTCGAGACGGGCGGACGACCGTGCGGACGTGCACCGGCACGTCGCCGCACAGTGACCGCCCGAACC
The DNA here is from genome assembly GCF_902806485.1 of Candidatus Frankia alpina. Classification (GTDB taxonomy): domain Bacteria; phylum Actinomycetota; class Actinomycetes; order Frankiales; family Frankiaceae; genus Frankia; species Frankia alpina. The sequence goes on from NZ_CADCWT010000011.1 coordinate 9,372, forward strand.
GGCGCAGAGGGGGATGCAACGGCTCGTTGCGTGCCGCGGCCCTATCCCCAAGCCCGGGTCGTCGATGTACCGTGAAGGAGACGACGGCCCGAGCGGCTGTCCGCGCCCGGCTGAATGGTCGGGTGTGCGAGGTCGGTGCGAGCGCCATAGCGGGAATCACCCGCCGTTGGGTCTGGTCGCGGAGCCGGCCGTACCCCGGCCGCCGGACGATGCAGCGGGCTGGTGTGGACCTCCTCACCCGTCCAAATGATCTCATGGTGGCCCTGACCTGATCGGCGGATCCCTCTGTCTCAGCACGGAAACTCCCAGTCCCATGTTGCCCATCGCCAGCCTCGCGCGGCCCGCGGCCGCGGTGTTGCAGGTGGTGCCGGACGCGGCGGCCGCGGTCCCCGGCCCGGCGGCTCCCGCTTCGGCCGCCCGGCGCGCCCAACCGCTCCCCTCATCACGACGCGCGAACCCCGGCCCCCGGCCGAGTCGTTCGAGACCGCCGGCCTGCCCAAGCGTCTGATCAAGGCGCTCGCCGACCGGAACATCGCCGCGCCGTTCCCAGTGCAGGCCTCGACCCTGCCCGACGTCCTCGCCGGGGAGAACGTCCTCGGCCGGGCGAAGACCGGATCGGGCAAGACGCTCGCCTTCGGGCTGCCCATCCTCGCCCGGCTCGCCAGCGGCGGTCCGGTGCAGCCGCGCCGCCCCCGTGCCCTGGTCCTCGTCCCGACCCGTGAGCTGGCCCAGCAGGTCAGCGACGCGCTCGAGCCGCTGACCCGGGCGCTCAACCTGCGGCTGGCCCCGGTCTACGGCGGGACGTCGATCAGCCGGCAGATCTCGGCGCTGCGCCGCGGCGTGCACCTCGTCGTGGCCACCCCGGGCCGGCTGACCGACCTCGTCGAGCGCAACGCCTGCGAGCTCGGCGACATCGAGATGACGGTGCTCGACGAGGCCGACTTCATGTGTGACCTCGGCTTCCTGCCCGCCGTACGGGCGCTGCTCGACGCCACCCCGTCCACCGGGCAGCGGCTGCTGTTCAGCGCGACGCTCGACCGCGAGGTCGAGGTCCTGGTCCGGGACTACCTGCCCGACCCGGTCCTCGTCGCGATCGACTCGGAGACCTCCCAGGTCACCACGCTGGTCCGCCACGCACTGGAGGCGCCCGACCGCGCCGCCCAGGTCGCGCTGGTGACCGCGCTGGCCGGTGGCTCGGGCCGCACCCTGGTCTTCGTCCGGACCCAGCGGGACGCCGACCGCGTGGCCGAGTCCATCAGCCGTGCGGGCGTGCCGGCCGAGCCGCTGCACGGCGGAATGCCGCAGGGGTCCAGGACCCGGGCGCTGGCCGGTTTCACCGACGGCTTCTACCGGGTGCTCGTGGCCACGGACGTCGCCGCCCGCGGCATCCACGTCGACGGCATCCGGCTGGTCGTGCACCTCGGCCCGCCGGAGGACGCCAAGACCTACCAGCACCGTGGCGGGCGGACCGCGCGCGCCGGCGCGGACGGCGCCGACGTGCTGGTCACCCTGCCCGCCGAGCGGGGGAAGGTCCGCGGGCTGCTGCGCGCGGTCGGCATCGAGGCACGCCCCGAGCCGACCACGCCGAATGACCCCATCGTCCTGGAGCTCGCCGGCCCGCCGGCCCCCCGGGTCAGCAAGGATGAGATCCCGCAGGCCCGCATGGCCGGCTCGACCGGTGGGCGCGGGCCGCGTGTCGGCGCACCCCGGACCGGCGGCGGCCGTGACGGCGAGCACCGCCGTCGCGACGGCGGCCACCGCTTCGGCCGGTCCGGGGCCACGCACGGTCGGCCGCAGCGCCGCCCCGGCGGCGCCGACCTCCGCAGCCCCGGCTCCGTCGGTCTGACCAGACCGACAGCCTGACCCGACCCGCGGTCTGAACCAGCCGCAGTCGCCCGCTCCCAACACCGGCGCCGCCGCCCTGACCCGTCAGGGCGGCGCCGCCGGCTGTGATCTGGCGCCGGCCGGCCAGTCACCCTGCACCGCAGGGCCGCCGCGTCCGCACCGGTCGACTACCTGCGGCAGGCCCGTCATCAGCCACGGGACACCAACACGTGACGAAACAGTCCGGATCCGTGGTGTGAGCAGCGCCACCCGAGGTCTTTGTGCGCCCCGTCCGCTCGATACCGTTTTAGGAATGAGTGTCGATATCGATGGAAGGAGCGTGCACATGGAGCAGAACCAGTCGACCCAGCTGACCTCGGAGCTTTCCGGGCCCGGCCAGCGGGACATCGTCCCCGGCGCCGTCGACGCGGTGGAGGTTGCGGAGATCACCACCGAGAAGATCGCATTCGGTCCCGTCGCGAATCCGAAGCGGCTATGGCTCGGAGTCTCCCGCTCGCTTTGACCCCCACCCGGTCAGGATTTCTCCCGGTCGGCCGCCGTCGGGCGGCCGACCTTGCGTTTCATCTCACCGACACCGACTTCCGGCCGGGGTCGGCGTGGTCCTACGGTCAAGGGATGAGCAGCCCCGGGACGACTTCGCGTGCAGCCGGACCGACCGCATCCACCGGGTCCACGGAGCCGAGGCCGGCCGGCACGGGGCACGAACGCCTCACCCCGTCGGCCGGCGGCGACGGTTTCCGGTCGTCCTGGGCGCAGCTCGACGGCCCGGTACACATCGTCGACTTCGGCGGTCCGGCCGACGGTCCGCTGCTGCTGTGCGTGCATGGCCTCGGCGGCTCCTATCTCAACTGGCTCCCGCTCGCCCCGCTGCTCACCACCACCCACCGGGTGATGGCCGTCGACCTGGCCGGGCACGGCCGCACCCCCGCCGCGGGCCGGCGCACCGACGTCCTGGCCAACCAGGGTCTGCTCGACCGTTTCCTGGCCGAGGTCCTCGACACCCCGCCCATCCTCGTCGGCAACTCGATGGGCGGCATGATCAGCGTGATGCAGGCCGCCCGGCGACCCGACTCGGTCGCGGGCCTGATCCTCGTCGACCCGGCGCTGCCCCGCCCACGCGGCGTGCGCCCGGATCCGGAGATCGCCCGCATCTTCGCCGGCCTGTTCATCCCCCGCCTCGGCGCCGCGGTCCTCGCCCGCCGCCGGACCCGTTTCACCCCCCGCGAACTCGTCGACCAGAGCCTGGTGCGGCTCACCGCCGACCCGGGCTCGATCCCCGAGTCGGCCCTGGCGGCGATGGAACGCGCCCAGCGGGAGCGCGGCGGGCTACCCGACGCCGACCAGGCGTTCGTGGGCGCGGCCCGCTCGGTGGTGTGGTCGCTGCTGCGCCCGGCACCGCTGGCGCACATGGTCCGCACCATGCCGCAGCCGACGCTGCTGCTGCACGGCTCCGCCGACCGGCTGATCCCGGTGGCGGTGGCCCGCAACGTCGCCGCGCAACGGCCCGACTGGCGGGTGGAGATCCTCGACGGCCTCGGCCACGTGCCGATGCTCGAGGCCGCGGAGCTGACCGCGGACCTCATGGCGGACTGGCTGGGCCGCGAGGGCCGCGCGGCGGCCGAACGCGCCCGCCGTCCCACCACCCCGGCGGCCCCGGTCCTCACCCCGCTGCCGGCGGTGGGGAGCTGACCGGGAACGCCGATCCCGTGGACGCCGATCCGGGGGACGCGCTGCGGGCCGCGCTGCGCGCCGCCGCCGGGCACGCCGACGCCTGGCTCGCCGGCCTCGCCGAGCGTCCGGTGCGCCCGGCGCACGGCGCCGCCGAGGTCCTGGCCCGGCTCGACGGCCGGCTGCCGGCCGGCCCCAGCGACCCGGTGGCCGTCGTCGACGCGCTCGTCGAGGCGGTGGGGGGCGGGCTGACCGCCACCGGCTCGCCCCGCTTCTTCGGTTACGTCGTGGGCGGCACACTGCCCGCGGCGCTCGCCGCGGACCTGCTCGCCGTCGTCTGGGACCAGAACGCGGCGCTGGCGTCGCTGTCGCCCGCGGCCAGCGCCGCCGAGGCCGTCGCCGGCCGCTGGGTCGCCGAGCTGCTGGGCCTGCCCTCGGGCGTGTCCGTCGGGTTCACCACCGGTACCCAGATGGCGCACGTCACCGCGCTCGCCGCCGCCCGCCAGCGGGTGCTAGCCGACGCGGGCTGGGACGTCGCCGCCGACGGCCTGACCGGGGCGCCGCCGGTGCGCGTGCTCGCCGGTGCAGACCGGCACGCCACCGTCGACGCCGCGCTGCGCCTGCTCGGCTTCGGCACCCGCACGACCGTGGAGGTGGCCACCGACGCCCTCGGCCGCATGCGCCCCGACGCCCTGCGCACCGCCCTCACCGCAACCGCCGCCACACAGCGACCGACGATCGTCGTCGCCCAGGCGGGAGAGATCAACACCGGCGCGTTCGACCCGCTCGCCGAGATCTGCGCGCTCGCCCACGTGCACGGCGCCTGGGTGCACGTCGACGGCGCCTTCGGCCTGTGGGCGAAGGTGTCGGCGTCGGCGCCGCGCCGCGCCCTCGTCGCGGGCGCCGAGCTCGCCGACTCGTGGGCGACCGACGGTCACAAGTGGCTCAACGTCCCGTACGACTGCGGGATCGCGCTCGTCGCCGACCGGACGGCCCACCGGCGGGCGATGTCGGCGTCGGCGGACTACTTCGTCCTCGACTCGGCGGGGCAGCTCGACCCGGTGGACTGGACGCCGGAGTTCAGCCGGCGGGCCCGCGCCCTCGCCGTCTACGCGGCACTGCGCTCGCTGGGCCGCTCCGGCCTGCGCGACCTCGTCGACCGCTGCTGCGACCTCGCCGACGATGCCGCCACCCGGCTCGCCGCGCTGCCGGGGGTGACCGTGCTCAACGCGACCGGCGACCGCGGCGGCCCGGGGCCCCTCGTCGCACTCAACCAGGTCCTGATCCGGGTGGACGATCCGAGCCCGGCGGTCGACCGCGCGCACGACCCCCGGCCGGCGGCGCGGGGCGACCTGTTGACCCGGCGGGTCACCGCGGCGGTGACGGCGGGTGGCGAGGCGTACGTAACCGGCACGGTGTGGCGGGGCCGCGCCGCGATGCGACTGTCGGTGAGCAACTGGGCGACGACGCGGCGGGAGATCGACCGGGCGGTCGCGGCGATCGCCGACGCGGTGGCCGGGCCGGCCCGGCCGCCCCGCCCCCGTGACGCCGATCCGCACCCCGGCGGTGTCCCTTTGTGATGGTCGGGCCGACACGGCGGTGGAGGCGAAGGCGGGCTCGGGCGGGCCGCTAGGCTGCCGGAGAAAGCCCCGTCCATCCGGCCGATCCCCGTGGCGAGCGCACCCGGCGCGCCGGTGTGCCGTCCGCCCGTGCCGGGGTCATCGGCCCTCGCTTCGACCGGCGTGCCCAGCGCGCGGGAGGGTCCGACGTGTCAAACTCCTTCGTCCACCTGCACGTTCACACCGAGTACTCGATGTTGGACGGGGCGGCTCGGCTGAAGGACATGTTCAGCGAGGTGTCGCGCCAGCAGATGCCGGCGGTCGCCGTCACCGACCACGGCTACATGTACGGGGCGTACGACTTCCACAAGCAGGCCACCGCCGCCGGCGTGAAGCCGATCATCGGCTGCGAGGCGTACGTCGCGCCGGAGTCACGCCTGCTCAAGCAGCGGGTCCGCTGGGGCGAGCCGCACCAGAAGGGCGACGACGTCTCCGGCGGCGGCTCCTACACCCACATGACGATGTGGGCGCGTAACGCCGACGGGCTGAAGAACCTGTTCAGGCTGAACTCGCGGGCGTCGATCGAGGGCCACTACATCAAGTGGCCGCGGATGGACCAGGAGATCATCGCCGAGCACGCCGACGGGCTGATGGCGACGACCGGCTGCCCGTCCGGCATCGTGCAGACCCGGCTACGCCTGGGCCAGTACCACGCCGCCCTGCAGGCCGCCGCCACCTATCAGGAGATCTTCGGCAAGGAGAACTTCTTCTGCGAGATCATGGATCACGGGCTCGACATCGAGCGCCGGGTCCGTGACGGGCTGGTCGACATCGCCCGCGCGCTGGACATGCGCTTCGTCGTCACCAACGACTCGCACTACACCTACGAGTCCGAGCGTGAGGCCCACGCCGCCCTGCTGTGCGTGCAGACGGCCTCGACGGTGGCCAACCCGGCGTTCCAGTTCGAGGGCTCGGGCTACTACCTCAAAAGCGCCGAGGAGATGTACGGGATCGACTCCTCGGACATCTGGCGCGAGGGCTGCGAGACCACGCTGATGATCGCCGAGCGGGTCGACCCGAGCGGCATGTTCACCAAGCGCAACCTGATGCCCCGCTTCCCGGTGCCGGGCGGCGAGACCGAGGAGAGCTGGTTCCGCAAGGAGACCTGGGCGGGGATGGCCCGGCGCTTCCCCGACGGCTTCGACGACGAACACCGCGAGCGGGTCGAGTACGAGATCCGGATCATCCTGCAGATGGGGTTCCCGTCGTACTTCCTGGTCGTCGCGGACTTCATCATGTGGGCGAAGGGCCAGGGCATCCCGGTCGGGCCGGGCCGCGGCAGCGCCGCCGGGTCGATGGTCGCCTTCGCACTCGGCATCACCGACCTCGACCCGATCCCCCACTCGCTGCTGTTCGAGCGCTTCCTCAACCCCGAGCGCGTGTCCATGCCCGACATCGACATCGACTTCGACGAACGTCGCCGCGGCGACGTGATCCGCTACGTCACCGAGCGGTGGGGCGACGACCGGATCGCGCAGATCGTCACCTTCGGCACGATCAAGGCCAAGGCCGCGATCAAGGACTCCTCGCGGGTGCTCGGCTACCCGTACGCCGTCGGCGACCGGATCACCAAGGCGATGCCGCCGGCCGTGATGGGCAAGGACATTCCGCTCGGCGGGATCTTCGACCCGCAGCATCCCCGCTTCAGCGAGGCCGGGGAGATCCGCGGGCTGTACGAGTCCGACGCGGACGTCAAGAAGGTCATCGAGACGGCGAAGGGCCTGGAGGGGCTGATCCGCCAGGCCGGGGTGCACGCGGCCGGCGTCATCATGTCCGCCGAGCCGATCATCGACCACATCCCGGTGTGGCGCCGCGACGCCGACGGCGCGATCATCACCCAGTTCGACTACCCGACGTGCGAGACCCTCGGCCTGCTCAAGATGGACTTCCTGGGCCTGCGCAACCTCACCGTCATGGACGACGCGGTGCGCAACGTCGAGGCCAACCGCGGCGTCCACATCGACCTGCTCGGGCTCACCCTCGACGACTCCGCCGCCTACGAGCTGCTCAGCCGCGGCGACACCCTGGGGGTGTTCCAGCTCGACGGCGGCCCGATGCGCTCCCTGCTGCGGATGATGCGCCCGGACAACTTCGAGGACATCTCCGCCGTCATCGCCCTCTACCGGCCGGGGCCGATGGGCGCGAACTCGCACATCAACTACGCGCTGCGCAAGAACGGCCAGCAGGATCGCACGCCGATTCACCCGGAGCTGTCCGCGCCGCTCGCCGACATCCTCGACACGACCTACGGCCTGATCGTGTACCAGGAGCAGGTCATGGCCATCGCGCAGAAGGTCGCCGGCTACTCCCTCGGCGGCGCGGACCTGCTGCGCCGGGCGATGGGCAAGAAGAAGAAGGAGATCCTCGACAAGGAGTTCGTCCCCTTCTCCGAGGGGATGAAGACCAACGGGTACTCCGAGGCGGCCATCAAGACGCTGTGGGACATCCTCGTCCCGTTCTCCGACTACGCCTTCAACAAGGCGCATACCGCCGGCTACGGCCTGGTGTCCTACTGGACGGCGTTCCTCAAGGCGAACTATCCGGCCGAGTACATGGCCGCGCTGCTGACGTCGGTGCGCGACGACAAGGACAAGAGCGCCATCTACCTCAACGAGTGCCGCCGAATGGGCATCCGGGTGCTCCCGCCGGACGTCAACAGCTCCAACGCCGACTACACCGCGCACGGCGACGCCGAGATCCGGGTGGGCCTCGCCGCCATCCGCAACGTCGGGACCAACGTCGTCGAGTCGATCGTCCGGACCCGCAGGTCGAAGACCCGTTTCGTCTCCTTCCCGGATTTCCTCGACAAGGTCGACGCGGTGGTCTGCAACAAGCGCACCATCGAGTCGCTGATCAAGGCCGGCGCGTTCGACGCGCTCGGGCACACCCGCCGCGGCCTGGTGGAACGGCACGAGCAGGCCGTCGACGCGGTGATGGGCGTCAAGAAGAAGAACGCCGAGGGCCAGTTCGACCTGTTCGCCCTCGACGCCGACGACGACCCGGGTACCGCGCCCGCGTTCGGTGTGCAGGAGTTCTCCGACCAGGAGTGGGACAAGGCGGTCAAGCTGTCCCACGAGCGGGAGATGCTCGGGCTCTACGTCTCCGACCATCCCCTGCGCGAGGTCGAGCACATCCTGACCGCGAGGGCGGACTGCAGCATCGCCGCGCTGACCGGCGGGGAGTACGCGGACGGGTCCACCGTGACCATCGCCGGCATCATCTCCAGCCTGCAGCGCAAGGTGACCAAGCAGGGCAAACTGTGGGCGCTGACCACGGTCGAGGACCTCGCGGGCGGGCTGGAGGTGATGTTCTTCCCGCAGACCTACGAGGTGTGCTCCACCCAGCTCGCCGAGGACGCCGTCGTCATCGTCCGGGGTCGCCTGGACAAGCGGGAGGACACCCCGCGCCTGATCGCCGCCGAGCTGACCGTGCCGGACCTCAGCGACGCGGCGCTGAGCCCCCCGGTGGTGATCACCATGTCCGCGGCCCGGGTGAACCCGCCGACGGTGGAGCGGCTGCGCGAGGTCCTCGGCACCCATCCGGGGACGACCGAGGTGCACCTGCGGGTGCAGACCCCCGGCCAGACCACCCTGCTGCGCCTCGACGACGCCTACAAGGTCCAGCGCACCCCCGCGCTGATGGGCGACCTCAAGGCCCTGCTCGGCGCCGCCGCGGTCGCCTGATCGCACCGCGGCCGCACCCGCCGTCACCTGCGGGTTCGCTGTCGTCAAAGGGCCGTTTTATTCCCACGAACGGGGATACCGGCATGCGACACCGGACACCGTTCGGACACGGTGTTTCTGGGGGACGATGGGAGCCAGGTAACCAGGTGCGACCGCGCCCCGCGGGGCTGGGCCGACCACGGGCCGCAGTCGACCGACCGGGCAGGACCCGGCGTGGGCGTGGCTCGCGGTCGGGCGGGTGCCGACCGGGCAGACTCCGGCGACGTCCCAGCCGAAGGGACCGCGCACACGACCCGGAGGATGCACCTTGACGATCAGTCGAGAACTGGAGGAGCACGAGCCCGCCGCCCAGACCAGCCCTGTTCCGGACCCGCGGTGGTCGCCGGAGCTGGTACGGGCGACCCGCACCCTGCTCGAGACCTTCATCGGGACCGCGCCACCGGTGCGGATCGTCCTGTGGGACGGCTCCGCGCTCGGCCCGGACACCCCCACCCAGGTCGCGGTGCGCTCGCCGGAGGCGATGCGCCGCGCCCTGTTCCGCCCCGGCGAGCTCGGTTTCGCCCGCGCGTTCGTCGCCGGCGATCTCGACGTCGAGGGCGACATCTTCGCCGCGCTGGCGCTGCGCAACCACCTGTCCGCCATCCCCCGCCGCCTCACCGCCGCGACGGGGCCCGCCCTGCTGACCCTGCTGCGCGAGCTCGGCGCCCGCGTAGGCGAGCCTCCTGTGGTGGTGGGGCGGGCGCCGCCACAGCCGGGACCGCGACGCCGCGGCGATCTCCCATCACTACGACGTGTCCAACGCATTCTACCGGCTGTTCCTCGGCCCGAGGATGACCTACTCGTGCGGGGTGTGGGAGTCGCCGGCCAGCGGCCTGGACGCCGCCCAGGACGCCAAGCACGAGCTGGTCTGCCGCAAGCTCGGGCTGCGCCCCGGCGAGCGGCTGCTCGACGTCGGCTGCGGGTGGGGCAGCATGCTCATCCACGCCGCCCGCCATCACGGCGTCCGCGGCGTGGGGGTGACGATCTCCGTGGAACAGGCGGCGGAGGCTCGCCGCCGGATCGCCGAGGCCGGCCTCACCGACGCCATCGAGATCCGCCTGCAGGACTACCGGGAGATCCCCGACGGTCCCTTCGACGCGATCAGCTCGGTCGGCATGGTCGAGCACGTCGGGCGGGCGATGCTGCCGACCTACTTCGCCGGCCTGTACTCGCTGCTGCGGCCCGGCGGCCGGCTGCTCAACCACGGCATCTCCTTCCCCGGCGACCCGGCCGGGGCGCACCGCCACCAGCCCCACCTCGGCCCGATCCCGCTGCCGAAGGGCCGCGACTTCCTGCGCCGCTATGTCTTCCCCGACGGGGAGCTGCACGAGATCGGCCTAATGACGTCGCTGACGCAGGCCGCCGGCTTCGAAGTCCGTCACGTCGAGAACCTGCGCGAGCACTATGCCCTGACCCTGCGGGCGTGGGTGCACGGGCTGGAGGAGAACTGGGACGCCGCCGTCGCGCAGGTCGGCGACGGGCGGGCCCGGGTGTGGCGACTGTACATGGCCGGCTCGGCGCTCAGCTTCGAGTCCGGCCAGTCCCAGATCCACCAGACCCTCGCGGTGCGCCCCGACGCCGGCCGCTCCGGCCAGCCCCTTCGCCCCCGCTACGACTCCCCCGCACCCCTACCCACCCAGCCCACCGCCGGCTGACCTACCGTCCCGGACGCCGCCCGGCACCGCCGGCCGGGCCGGCGTCCGGGGCAATCCGTCGTGTTTTCGGTGCTGGACCAGCCCATCGGGCCATGGTGGCAGCCCGGGCAGATGCGGGCATCACGTTTTCCGGCAGGCCCGGTCCGAGCGACGATCTCATCGTCGACGGAACAATGTGCGCCGGCCGAGGGAGAGGCCGCCCCCGGTTCGCCGGCGAGGGCGGTCAGAGCCCGAGTACTTGGCGTAGTCCTCGGTCCAGGTCTCGCATAAGGCCCCCCGGGACAGCGCCTACAGCGTGCCCGAGTTCGTCCTTGTTGACGGTGACGATGGCCGTCACGTTGGCGACGGAGTCGCGTGGAAGGCCGGTCACCGCGGCGGGGAGGAAGGCGTTGCCAGGCATGGTGGCAAGCGCGGTGTTCGAGGTGATGACAACCGCGACGACCGTGGCCAACCGGCTCGCGTTGTAGGGCGCGGTCTGGACGACCACCACCGGGCGGCGCTTCGCGGGGCGACTGCCCTCCGCCTCACCGAGGTCGACCCAGTGAATGTCGCCCCGGCTGATCACCAGTCCTCGCTGTCGCCCAGTGCTCGCCGGCCGGCGCGCGCCGCGGCCTCGAACGAGTCGTCGGTACCCGCGAGCTCCAGTGCGGCGTCGATGCCCTCGGTGAGGGACTGCGCGTCGAGCTCCTCGATGTAGCGGCGCGCGGCTGTCGTGAAGAACTCGGAGCGGCTCACGCCGAGTGCGGCCGCGCGACGCTCAGCCTCGTTGAACGTCTCATCCGGGATCGAGATCGCAGTCTTCATGCGCTCAGTATAACCGGGTATGACCACACGATCACGTGCCACGGTCGCCGCGGAAAACCCCTGGTCAGCCCGGCGGACGATCTTCCCTCCGGGCGTCGGGTCCAGGGCCGCCCGCCATAGCGTTGAGGACGGCGACGACCGTCGTGCCGGTCGGGAAGGCGTCGGCCTCGGCAAGGGCGAGCAGGGCGTACAGCAGCTTCGCCTCGTAGACCGGTTCCAGGGCGAGGCCGTGGCGGTCGTGGAAGTCGGCGATGAAGCGGGCCAGCGCCGGGGTCGACCTCGCGTAGCCGCCGAAGTGGAAGTCGTAGGCCATGGTCCAGTTGCCGGAGTTCGCACCGAACGCCGCGCGCTGGAGGGCGTCGACCTCGTCGGCGAGGAACCTGGCGCCCCGCAGCACCGGGACGCCGAGGGCCCGCTGGCCCGATCCGAGGCCCGCAGCGATGCCGGCGAGGGTGCCGCCGGTGCCGCACGAGCAGCAGATCACGTCGAAGGGACGGTCGATCTCGGCGGGCAACTCGGCGCAGCCACGCACCCCGAGCGCGTTGCTGCCGCCCTCGGGCAGCAGGTAGAACGCGCCGAACTCGGCACGCAGCCGGTCGACGATCGCGGGCGACGTCTTCGTGCGGTAAGAGGTCCGGTCGAGGTAGGTGAGCCGCATGCCGGCGTCGACGGCGAACCGCAGCGTCGGGTTGAGCGGCAGATGCTCCTCGCCGCGGATCACCCCGACCGTCCGGACGCCGAACAGCCGGCCGGCCGCCGCCACCGCCCGGATGTGGTTCGAGTAGGCGCCACCGAAGGTCAACAGCGTGTCGTGGCCGAGCCGACGCGCCTCGTCCAGGTTGCCCCGCAGCTTGCGCCACTTGTTGCCGGGAATGTCCGGGTGGATCAGATCGTCCCGCTTCAGCAGCAGGCCGACGCCCTTCACGATCAGCCGCTCGTCGGCGAGCTCCTCCACCGGTGACGGCAACGTCGGCAACAGCAGCCGCCCCACCGCCGGGCCTCCCGGCTCGCGATCGCCGTCCGCCTTGCCCTCGCCAGCCACCTTGCCCTCGCCGTCCACCTTGCCCTTCCGGGGGGGACGAAACGGACAGGAAGCCCCCCACAACGGCAAGGTAGCCGAGCCTGCGGCACGGCACGGCACGGCGACGCGCCGACGATCAGTGCAGCGAGGGGAAGGTGCGGTCGGCCTTCTCGCCGGTCTCCAGCAGGTTCACCGCGCGGCCGACGATCAGCGGATCCGGAGTGCCGACGACGTCGGAGTCCTTGCCGGTGTAGGGCAGCTCGTGCAGGACGTGGCGCATGGTCTCCAGCCGGGCCCGCTTCTTGTCGTTGCTCTTCACCACCGTCCACGGCGCCTCGGACGTGTCGGTGTAGAAGAACATCGCCTCCTTGGCGTCGGTGTAGTCATCCCAGCGATCGAGGGCGGCGAGGTCGATCGGGCTGAGCTTCCACTGCCGAACCGGGTCGATCTGGCGGACGATGAACCGGGTCTGCTGCTCGCGCTGGGAGACCGAGAACCACAGCTTGATCACCCTGGTCCCGCTACGAGTCCACATCCGCTCCAGCTCGGGGGCCTGGCGGAGGAACTCGCGGTACTGGTCCGGCGAGCAGAAGCCCATGACCCGCTCGACGCCGGCCCGGTTGTACCAGGACCGGTCGAACATCACGATCTCGCCGGCGGCGGGCAGGTGCGCGATGTAGCGCTGGAAGTACCAGGACTGCTGCTCGCGCGGCGACGGCTTCTCCAGGGCGACGACGCGGGCGCCGCGGGGGTTGAGGTGCTCGGTGAACCGCTTGATCGTCCCGCCTTTGCCGGCGGCGTCGCGGCCCTCGAAGACGAGCACGATGCGCTGGCCGGTCTCCTTGGCCCAGTACTGCATCTTCAGCAACTCGATCTGCAGCAGCCGCTTGTCGCGCTCGTAGTCGGCGCGGGCCAGGCGGGTGTCGTACGGGTAGTTCTCCCGCCAGGTGTCGACGGGGGTGCCGTCGGGCCGCAGCAGCGTCGCCTCGTCGTCGTCCTCGTCGAGGACTCGCAGGCCGGCGAGGCTCTCCGCGTGGACCCCGACCCGCTCGGCGAGGCCGGCCGCGCCGAGCCACCCGCCGATACCGTCGACGATGCCGCGCACCAGCGGCTCCGCCTGGTCGTCAGCACCCTTGGGGATCACCCGTTCGACGTGGGTCACGCTGAATTCCCTCCCGCACGGACAACGAAGCTGCACCGGGTGGCTGTTCCCACCCAGGCGGCACCGGCCGTCAGCGCGGATCCGCAGAGCCGGGGCAGCCGGCCCGGCCAACCGTACGGAAACCGGCCGGCCCGTAGTCGACGCGCATTCGAACACCAGGTGACAGGACGGTCCCTATCGGACACCTCGGACATCCACCGGGCACCCGAGGAAGCCCGCAGGCGGGCAGGCGGGTCAGCCGGGCAGGCGGAAGGTCAGGTCGGCGGCGGGCACCACGGTGTCGAGCTGGGCGCGCTGCAGCCGGCCGGAGTAGTCCCAGCTCAGCGACTGCCAGCGGGTGACCTGGTCGAGCATCCAGATCCCGGACTGGCGGCTGCCGTTGCCGGAGCGGCCGTTGCCGCCGAAGGGCAGGTGCGCCTCGGCGCCGGTCGTCGACCCGTTGACGCTGACCATCCCGGCGCGCACCCCACGGCGGAACCGCAACGCACTCGCCGCGTCCGCGGTGTAGATCGACGACGACAGGCCGTAGCCGGGCAGGTTCGCCAGCTCGATCGCCTCGTCGAGGTCACAATAGGTGGTAACGCCGACAATCGGACCGAAAGTCTCCTCGCGGAACAGCTCGTCATCGGGGCGGACCCCGTCGACGATCAGCGGATGGTAGTAGAGCCCGCGGTCGGGGTCGCCGACGAAGCCCCGTCGCGGAGCGGTTGCGGTGATGCGGCCGAGTGCGGTGGAGCCGGACAGGCGGTGGTGCTCGCGCAGCAGAGTGAGGTGGCGCTCGAAGCCGGCGGCGAACCGGGCGTCGAGCAGCGGCCCGTAGAGCACGTCGCCGGTGGGGTCGCCGATGACCGCGGCGGACACGGCGGCATCGAGGCGGCGGACGAACGCGGCGTGCACCGACTCGTGCACGATCGCCGTGCCGAGCGAGGTGCAGCGCTGCCCGGCGGTGCCGAACCCGGCGAACACGGCCGCCTCGACGGCGGCGTCGAGGTCGGCGTCGGCCGTGACGACCATCGGGTTCTTGCCGCCGAGCTCCAGGCATGGCGTCTGCAGGTGCCGCCCGCACAGGGCGCCGATGGACCGGCCGACCTCGGTGGATCCGGTGAAGCCGACCTTGTCCACCGCCCCGGCGGCCAGCGCCCGTTCCAGGCCCGCCGCCGTCGCCCGGCCGTCGGCGGGGACGAGGTTCACCGCACCCGCGGGCACCCCGGCGGCGGTCAGCAGCTCCACCATCGCCTGCGCGCAGGCGGCGGCGTACTCGGCCGGCTTCCACACCACCGTGTTCCCGGCGACCAGCGCCGGCACCAGATACCAGGACGGCACCGCCACCGGGAAGTTCCCGGCGGTGATCACCATCATCACCCCGAGGGGTTCGCGGAAGGTGAACAGCTGGCGGTCCGACATCTCCGACGGCACGGTCTGTCCGTAGAGCCGCCGACCCTCACCGCGGAAGAACTCGCAGGTGTCGATGATCTCCTGGACCTCGCCGCGGGCCTCGGCGGCGGGCTTGCCGACCTCGCGGGTCACCAGCCGGACGAGGGCGTCGGCGTTGTCCGCGACGAGCCGGCCGAAGCTGCCGATCACCGACCCGCGCACGGGGGCCGGCACCGCGGCCCACGACCGTGCGGCCGCCTGCGCGGCGACGGCGGCGGCGAGGATGGTCTCAGGGCCGGCGAGTTCCACCTCGGCGACGACGTCGTCGAGGTGGGCCGGGTCGGTCGAGGCGACGACGCGGACCGGCGCCGGCTCGACCTCGGCGCCGCCGGCGGAATCCCCGACGGTCGCGCACAGGCCGTGCGTACGTCCGTCGATGCGGGCGCTGACGCGCCACGGCCGCACCAGCGTCATGAGAGGCTCCCCTCCGCCAGGTTGGCGACGACCCGGGCAAGCGCGGTGACACCGGTGCTGAGCTGGTCGGCGCTGACCGTCAGCGCCGGGCGGAAACGCAGGGTGGAGACGCCCGCGGGCAACGCGAGGACATGTTCGCGGATCCGCAGCCGGCGCAGCACCTCGTCGCGCGTGGCCCGGTCGGGCAGGTCGACCGCGCACAGCAGGCCCCGCCCGCGCGGGTTGGTCAGCAGCCCGGGATGGGCCGCCGCGAGCGCGGTCAGCTCGGTCAGCAGGCCGGCGCCGAGCTCACCGGCCCGCCCGATGAGCCCCCGCGCCTCGATGACCTCCAGGATCCGGGTCGCGCGGACCATGTCGACGAGGCCGCCGCTCCAGGTGGAGCTGATCCGGCCGGGGACGGCGAGGACGTTGGCGGCGACCTCGTCCACCCGCCGCCCGGCCATGATCCCGCCGAGCTGGACCTTCTTGCCGAACGCGACGATGTCGGGACGCAGGCCGAGCTGCTGGTAGGCCCAGGCCGACCCGGTCGCGCCGACCCCGGTCTGGACCTCGTCGAGAACGAACAGTGCGTCGTGGCGCAGGCACAGCGCGGCCATGGCGGCGAGGAACTCGGCGCGCAGGTGGTTGTCGCCGCCCTCGCCCTGGATCGGCTCGGCGAGGAAGCAGGCGATGTCGTGCGGGTGGGCGGCGAAGGCCGCCTCGGCCTGCGCCAGCGCGGCACGCTCCGCCGCGACGACGGCGTCGAGGGCGGCGCCGGTGCAGGGGAAGGTCATCGCCGGGCAGTCGATGCGCGGCCAGTCGAACACGGGGAACCGGTCGGTCTTGACCGGATCGGTGTTGGTGACCGACAGCGTGTAGCCGCTGCGCCCATGGAAGGCGTGGCGCAGGTGCAGCACGCGGCGACCGAGTCGGGCGGGCCGGCCGTGAGCGGCGTTGTGCCGGCTCTTCCAGTCGAACGCGCACTTGAGCGCGTTCTCCACCGCCAGCGCGCCACCCTCGACGAAGAACAGGTGCGGGAGCTCGGGGTCGCCGAGGACGCGGGCGAAGGTGCGCACGAACTCGGCGTAGGCGGCGGTGGCGATGTCCGGGTTCGCCGGCTTGTTGACCGCGACGCGGCCCAGCCGATCAACGAAACGCGGGTCGCCGGCCAGCTCGGGCGGGTTCACTCCGAGCGGCGCCGACGCTAAGAAGCTGTAGAGATCGAGGTAGCGCCGGCCGTCGCGGGCGTCGACCAGGACGCTGCCGGCGCTCTCGGCCAGATCACAGACCACGTCCAGGCCGTCGACGAGCACGTGACGGCGCAGGACGGCCAGCACGTCACCCGCCGCCACGGGCGGCCCGACCGGCACCGCCGCGGGCTCGACGAGATGGACGGTGGATTCGGCCAGGGCGCCGGATCCGGGCAGGCGGGCCGGGCGCCCGGTGGTTCGTGGAACGCGGACAGCCATCCAGACTCCCTCCGTTACCGATCGCGGCGAGCGGCACCCGCCCGCGCGACCTCAACCCTGGCGAATATCTTCCCTCGAAAGTCGCATTGAATCTTCAATATTCTTGTATTGCCTCAGATTGCGATCTGATCATCCCGTTGATGGCAGATCCAGCCGACGATTCGTCACATCGACCACCTCGGACACCTCTGACACGGAGAGTGCCTTAAAGATAAGCGGAGCGTGATTGACCGACGAGCGGGTGAGGATCACCACCGCGCCGGGAGACAATCGGCTCATTCCCTGCACTGCCCCGGGGCGTGCCCCACCAATGCGTGATCGGATAGCCTCCCCCGGCCCCGTCGATCCCCGCACCACCCACCCGCCGGCGGAGAGCTCGGAGAATAGGAAGCGGTGTGCTGACGCCCCTGACCTCGGACGACCCAGACCGCATCGGACCTTTCCGGCTGGCGAACCGCATCGGCGCCGGTGGCATGGGCGTCGTCTACCTCGGCTTCGGCGACGACGGCAAACCGGTCGCCGTCAAGATCCCCTCCGCCGGGCTCGCCGACAACCCCGAGTTCCGCTCCCGGTTCCGCCACGAGGTCGCCGCCGCCCGGCGCGTGCGGGGCAGCTCCGTGGCGGCGGTGCTCGACGCCGACCTGACCGGCGAGCGCCCCTGGATGGCCACCGAGTACGTCGAGGGCCGCAGCCTCGCGGACGCCGTCGCCACCCGAGGTGAGCTCGACGACCGCTTGGTCCATGGGCTGGCGATCGGGCTCGCCGACGCCCTCGTCGCCATCCACGCCGCCGGCGTGGTGCACCGCGACCTCAAACCTGCGACATCCTGCTGGCCTGGGACGGGCCGAAGGTCATCGATTTCGGCATCGCCCACGCGGGGGACAGCACCAGCCACACCCGCACCGGGATGCTGATCGGCACGCTGGTCTGGATGGCCCCCGAGCAGCTGCGCGGCGACCGGGCCGGGCCGCCGGCCGACATCTTCGCCTGGGGCGCCTGCGTCGCGTTCGCCGCCGCCGGGCGCCCCCCGTTCCGGGGTGAACGCGCCGAGGCGGTCGGCATGCAGATCCTCACCGCCGAACCCGACCTCGGCGACCTGCCGGCCGACCTGCTCGGCGTCGTGCGCGCCACGCTGGACAAGGAGCCCGCCCGCCGGCCCACGGCGACCGAGCTGCTCGCCCGGCTCCTCGGGCGCGCCGTGCGGTCCCCCGCCGACTCGGACGAGGCCAGCGAGACCGCCCTGGCCCAGGTGTGGTCCCTGCCGCCCACCCTGCCGCCGGACGCCGGCCCGCCCCGGGGGCTGCGCAACGCCGGGTATGGCCCGGTCGCAGGACGCCCCGAACCCGCCGGCGCGGCCTACCCGGATCCGACGGTGCGCGATCCCCGGTCGTCCTACGATCCCCGGTCGTCCTACAACGCCCCGCCGGGCTACGACGGCCGCACCGGCTACGACACCGGATATGACAACCAGGCCGGGAACCGCTACGGCGGTTCAGGAGGCGGGCGCGGTTCGGGAGGCGGCCAACGCGGCGCGGTCGTCGCGGTCGCCATCCTGATCGCGCTGCTGCTCGGCGGCGGGATCGCGGCAGCCGTCGCGCTCAGCGGCGGCGGTGGGAACGACGACAACACCGCCCCGCCCGTCGGGACCACGCAGGGCGCGGACGGCACGGCGGGCACGGCACCGGGCGGCGCGGCACCGGGCACGGGCGTCACCTCCCCGCCGCAGAGCCCCTCTCGCCCTCGCTCAGCCCGTCGCCGTCGGCGTCGGCGAGTCCCGCGACGCTGTCCACCGACGACGCGGCGACCCTCGTGCGCAACGAAGGCTACGAGCCGGACATGCGCACCTGCCAGGAGGATCGCCAGCTCAGCGTGGTGATCAGCACCGCGCCTGCGGCCGGCGACACGCCCCGCCAGCTCGCCTTCGTCTTCGCCGACGGCAAGTACCGCGGCACCGACACCTCGGCGCCGAGCGCCCACGTCGCCTTCCACAACCAGCGCAACGACCACGAGGTCGTGCTGCGCTATGACACCTACGACCCGCAGGACTCGATCAGCTCCCCGTCCGGCCACGCCGACGTACGCTTCCGCTGGAACGGGACAAGTCTCATCACCCTCGACCCGATCCCGTCGAATGATCCGAACGCCGCCGGCAGCCGACGGTAGTCGGGCCGTGGTCGGCCGCCGGGGACGACGCGCCCACCCCAGCGACCGGCCGCATTCAGACGGCTGGAAGCATTACGGTTCCCTGGAAGCATTACGGTTCGGGGAACACGGTCCTGCGGCGAACAGGGCGGCCCCGGCGGGCGGCCCACGGGCGGCGGGCCAGCCCGGGCCCACGCTGATCAGGGGAGTGACCATTTCGGCGCAGGTCGGGCGGTCCGGGTGGCGTCACCGGACCCGGCGGCGGACACGGTGCCGGTGGGGGCGGGCGGCCGGGGCGGCGTCACGATGTTGACACCGCTGGTCGAGGACGACCCGCGCCGGGTCGGCCCCTTCGCCATCCACAATCGGATTGGCGCGGGCGGCATGGGCACCGTCTACCTGGGGTTCAACGCCGACGGGCGGGCCGTGGCGGTGAAGGTGCCCGACGCCCGGTTTGCCGATGACCCCAAGTTCCGCGAACGCTTCCGCCGCGAGGTCGCCGCCGCCCGGCGCGTGCACGGCCGCGCGGTGGCCGCGGTGCTCGACGCCGACCCGGAGGCCGTCGCCCCCTGGCTCGCGACCGAGTACGTGGAGGGGACCAGCCTCGCGGACGCGGTGCTGCGCCACGGGCGGATGGAGGAGCGGCTGCTGCACGGCTTCAGCGTCGGACTGGCCGACGCCCTGATCGCCATCCACGCCGCCGGGGTCGTGCACCGCGACCTCAAGCCGTCGAACATCCTGCTGGCCTGGGACGGCCCGAAGGTCATCGACTTCGGCATCGCCCGCGCCACCGGAGTGCCCAGCCACACCCGCACCGGGATCCTCATCGGAACACTGGCCTGGATGGCCCCCGAGCAGCTGCGCGGCGAACGGGCCGGGCCGCCGGCGGACATCTTCGCCTGGGGCGCCTGCGTGACGTATGCGGCCACCGGCCATCCACCGTTCGACTCGGATCAGGCCGACGTGTTGACCCGGATGCGCCAGGACCGCCCGCCGGACATCGCCGGGGTGCCCGACGGGCTCCCCCCGCTGGTGCGCGCCGCGCTCACCCGCCGCCCGGAGGATCGACCGAGCGCGGCCGACCTCGTCCGCCGACTCGTCGCCGACCCGCGGGTCGCCACGCCCGCGGACGCCGACCGGGCCGCCGTGCTGGCCCTCACCCCCTGGCAGTCCCGTCCGCCGCTCGCCGCCCCCGACGAGGCCGGCGCCGCCGTCGCCGCCGTCGCCGCCGGCAATGTCCGTGCCGCCGGCAATGTCCGTGCCATCGGGGCGGCCGGGGCCGCGGGAGCCGGTGCGGCACTCGATCCCGACCAGCCCGACCAGCCGACTCACCCGCTGGCCCTGCGCCCCACCCCGCCGCCGGGCAGCGACCGCTCCATCGGCACCTTCCCCGTGCCACCCTGGTCCGATGCCACCGCGGGCGGCGACGGGGCGCCGGCCGCCGACGGCCCGGATCCGCTCGGGCGCCAGCTCGTCGACGTCTCGCACCCGACCGAGCGCCGCCCGTCTGCCGGACGCCTCGCGTTGGCCGCCGCGTCGGGTTCCGGCGCCCAGCGCACCGGCACGGGAGGTTCCAGCGGCCCGCGCGTCGGCGCGGGAGTCGCGGGTGGGATGGCCCGCGGCGCAAGCCCGCTGGACGCCGCGTTCGGCTGGTTGCCCCCGCCGTGGCGGCGGTCTGTCCCGCTGGCCGGCGGGGCGCTGTTGGTCGTCCTGCTGGTCGGCATCATCGCAGTCATCGTCGGCACCGGCGGCTCGGATCCGCAGGTGGAGCCGCCGGGTGTGCCGACGTTGGACAGCACCGGCCCCGGGCATCCGCTCCGATCCGCTGGGGCCCGGCGGGCCGCGGCGGACGCCCGCAGGCCGGGCTCACGGGCCGCTACCTCCGCCGTCGGCCGCTGAGCCCTTGTCCGGCGGGCCGCAGCCCCACCCGACAGCTCCGCAGGACCAGGCCACGGCGACCGTCCCGCCGAGCATCGAACCGAGTTCACCGCAGACCGAGCGGCCGACGCCGACGTCCGGTGCCTCCCCGAGCGGCGAGCCGTCGCCGTCGGCGAGTGCCTCGGCCCCGGCCTCGCCCACGAGCTGCCCGACAGCCGGGCTGGCAGGCACGGCGACGGCTCCGCCGCCCGCCTGTTAGACAAGTGAGCTCTGGGTGTTCCTTCTGCGACAGAGCGGTCGGGGCCGCGCCACGGTTCCGGATGATCGGTAGCTCGCGGCTCGGGATCCTGGCCGCCGCGAGACCGCCGGCATCCTTGCCTACTCAGGTGTGCGCAGAGACATGCTGGGGGTTGATGACGGTTCCAAGGGCCAGGGGGCCCGTCATCAACCTCTAGCACTCTCGGCCCACACGACCCGAAGCACATCCGGATGACCATGGTCTCGCGGGGAATCGCGCGGTCCGCTACTCGGCGTAGTGGCTCACGGAGCACCGGTGGGTGGCTCCTAGGGCGAGGGCCGGCTGGACGGGGAGCTGCCGCAGGACCCCTTGCAGGTCTTTGTCGGCTTGGGTTTCGGCGTGAGCTTGGGCGTCGGCGGACTGGACGAGGGCTCCGCTGACGGTGACGGCGGCGCGGGGGTCGGCGAGCGTGTCGCGGGCGGAACCGGTGGCGGTGGCGTGACGGTGCCACCCAGGCTGGGCGGCGCCCCACCCGGGGACGGCGACGGCGATCCTGCGGATCCCGAGGCCGGGCCGGGTCCCCCAGCGCCACCGGGAACAGAGGCGCCCGGAACGGGAGCTCCGGGGGCGGCGAGCATGCCCCCCGCGCTCGCACCCGGCGCCACCGCAAAGCCGGACCAGCTGCCGCCCCCACCGCCGGCACCGATCGGCCCTGGGGTGGTGAGGCCGGCGCTCGGGGACGCACCGGCGGTGCTGGCGGTCACCCGGGCGGACGATGCGGGGGCCGGGTCCGAACCGTCGGAGGGGATTGCCGCCGCGGCGACAGCCGCGGTGGCGAGGCCGAGCAGCAGGGCCACGCCGCCCGGCCAGGATTCGGGACCGCCGCCGACCGGGCGCATCCGGGGTCCCGTCACCCGACTCGTCGGATCTCCCTGCGGTCATCCCGGCCCCCGCCGGATCGGGCGGTCTCCGCACTGGCGGCACCCCGGTGCTCTCGCCCGGCAGACCCGTACCCACCGGGCCGGACCGCGGTGCCTTCCCCGAACCGGCCAGGCTCGCACTCACCCGACCGGGCTGCACCGCACCGGCCGGGCGCGCCGAAACCTGGGTCGTCGCCATGTCGGGTGCCTCCGCCGGGACAGCAGCCTTCGCCGGGGCAGCAGCCTTCGCCAGATCGGCAGCCTTCGCCGGGGCGGTGGGCGTCGCCGGGTCGGCACTGCGCCGATCCGGCAAGCCGGGCGGGGCCAGCCCACCGGATCCCGGCGACACTGCCCCTACGGGCAGGTACACCGGCACCGGCGTGGTGATCGGATCGTCGAACTCCCCGTCCGCCGAGTCGATCGGAGCTGCCAACACGGCAGGCTCACCCGGAGAGGGTGGCCCGGACGGGGTGAACCATCCCACCGGTTCGCAGGATCCCGCCGAGGCAGCAGGTCCCGCCCCGGATGGCCCAGCCGGGCCACTCGGACGGCCTGCGATCACCACGGTTGCCGCCGCCGAGGACGCCGAGGCCATCGAGGACGCGTAGGACGCGTAGGACGCCGAGAATGCCGAGGATGGCGGGGTACGCAGCGGTGGCAGTGCCGGCAGACCCACCAGGCCTGGCAGCAACGCCTGCAGCCGATCCACACCGGGGCGCTCGTCCGGGTTCTTGGCGGGCATCGCGACCACCACGGCCCACAGCTCGTCGGGGATGCCTATGGGCCGGCCCGGCGCCAGATCGGCGTGGGCCCGCAGGATGGACAGCATCTCCCGGCCGGCGAACGGCGCGACACCACAGAGCATCTCGTACAGCATGGTGCCGGCGGCGTAGATGTCCGCGGCCGGCCCGATGGGGCCACCGTCGACGCTTTCGGGGGCCATATACAGAGGGGTGCCGAGCATCCCGCCAGGAATGGTCAACCTCGTCGCTGCGGACGCCGTCAGGCCGGCGACGCCGAAGTCCGAGATCTTCGGCCGGAACCGTTCCTCGCTGCGGTCGAGCAGCACGTTCTCGGGTTTGAGATCGCGGTGGACGATGCCGAGTCGATGGGCCGCCCCGAGCCCGGCGAGAATGTCGATCATAAGGCCGACCGCCTCCGTGGGCGGCATCGTGCGGCGCCGCTGCAACTCCCGACGCAGATCCGAACCCTCGATGAACTCCATCACGATGGCCAGGTCGCCGCGTTCGGCCACCAGATCATGAATGGCCACCACATAAGGCGACTGGACCCGGATGAGGATCGCGCGCTCACGCATGAATCGGGCGACCACCCCCGGATCCGACGTGAAGTGGGGCAGCAGGAGTTTGAAGGCGAGAACATTGCCCGCCTCGTCGTGGCCGCGCCACACCTCGCCCATACCGCCCCGACCGATGCGGTCTTCCAGGGTGTAGGAACTTCCCAGCCTTCTAGCCACTCGACGCCATCACCGCTTCACTGTGGGTTCCAGGCGGAACTGCGAGCATCCCCCGCGGCGCACCGTCCGGTCCCGTCTTGTAGCAGCGACCGCGCCGAGGACGGCGCAGTCGACGGCAGGCCGTGCAGCCGCGATCACGCCAGACCCACGCATTCCGCGGATCGCGGAGTTGCCACGGCCGGTGAACGGCGGACGGCGGTGCGTCCGTCATTTCGGCGCGGCATTCGTGCCCCGATCCACTGCCCGAAAGGGTTACCCCATGTTCTACGCACACGTCGTCATCTCCGCGCCGGCATCGGCGGACCGCCTTCATTCCCGGTAAAGGCGTGCCCGCGGGCCGAAGCTGGTACCCGCGGTTCCTGTGTGCGATGTCCCTGGTCAGAATGCCGGACGTTGGAGAGCAGGAGGAACTGGGCAGATATGGTTTTCATCACCGGGGGAAACAGCGCGCTCGGGGTATAAGGTCACGCGCCCGATCGCCGGGCCGGCCCACGCCGCCCCGGCCCGGGCGACGTCCGAGGACCATGAGCAGCCGGCCAACGCGACCGTGGCCATCCCGACATTGACGAACGCCCTACCGTGACGAGCGCGATGTCCATGTCCAGGTTGGCGAGGGGGCGCCGGACACGCTGATGCCGGCCTCTCGCCGGACCTCGACGGGTGGCCCCGAGCATTCAACGGCCAGGACGGCCCCGAGCGCGTCGGCGGTGGCGGCTGCCGCGCCCGGCTCCGGCGAACCGGGCATTGGCCCGATCGGGGGACCCCCGATCGGGCCGTGGGCACCCAGAGGTGGTCCGAGCGGGCGAGGCGGGCGAGGCGGGGCGGGCAGGCAGGTGGTCAGGGCAGGTGGTCAGCCGGCCGAGCGCAGGGCCGCGACAACGTCGAGGGTACGCACCTGCTCCTGCGGGGCGCCGATCAGGCTCACGATCAGTTCGGTCGCGCCGGCGTCGGCGTAGCGGCGCAGGGCCCGTTCGACGACCTCCGCCGTGCCTGCGACGACCGTCTCGTGCACGCCGGCGAGGCCCTGGCGATCCAGGATGGCGCGGTAGGCGGGCAGGTCGGAGGCGAAGCCCACCTGCGCCGCCACCTCGGCGCGGGCCCGGTCCGGATCGGCGGCGACGCAGACGATCACTCCGGACACGACTCGCGGCGCCGGTCGGCCCGCGGCCGCCGCCGCCCGGGTGATCGCCGGCACGATGTGGTCGCCGACGGTCTGCGGGCCCGGCCACACCGTCACCGCGCCGTCGGTCAGTTCTCCGGCGATCTGCAGCATCACCGGTCCCAACGCGGACAGGAGCACGGACGGTGGGGTGGCCGCCGGGACGTCGAGCCGGCCCACCGCGGTGACGGTCTCCCCGTGGACGTCGACCGCCTCGCCGCGCAGCAGCGGGAGCAGCGCGCTCAGGTACTCCCGGATGTGGCGGGCCGGGCGGTCGTAGCGGTAACCGAACTGCCCCTCGATGAACTGTGGATGGCTCGGTCCGATGCCCAGCGTGAAGCCCGACGTCGCTACGGCCTGCACCGTGAGCGCCTGGCCGGCCAATGCCAGCGGGTGGCGGGGGTAGGTCTGGACGACCGCGGTTCCCAGCTCGATCCCGGGAACCGCGGCCGCGGCGAGCGCCCCGACGGTGAGTGCGTCCCACGACGTCAGCTGGCTGATGAACGCGCTGTCGAGTCCCCTTCGGGCCGCACTCCGGACCTGATCGATCAGGACTTGCGGGCTCGGACCGCCGCCACCGAGGTAAAGCCCGATCTTTATGATCACTCCAACCTGAACCGGCCCTTCCGGTTCAGGTTGGAACGCTACACTAAGCTGAATATTCGGCTCCGTTTGACCGGAAGGCCGAAGAGCGGTGGGGGGAGGGAGCGGGCCGTGCGAGCCGATGCGCAGCGCAACCGCGAGCTCATCGCGACCACCGCACTCGATCTCCTGGCCCGTCATGGGGCGGCCGTCTCCATGGAGGAAATCGCCCGCGCCGCCGGTCTCGGCGTCGGCACCCTCTACCGCCACTTCCTCGACCGTCAGGCGCTGCTGGACTCCGTCGCCGCCGGCGCGCTGCGCACGCTGCTCGCCGCGGGCCGGTCCGAGCTGGCCTCCCCCGCGCCACGCTGGCAGGCACTGGTCCGGATGGTGGACAGGTGCGCCGGCCTGCCCCTCGCCCTGATCAAGTCGCTGGCCGACGGATCGCAGGTCGACCCCGTCGTCGCCGCCCTGGCCGAGGAGCTGAACACGATGTTCCAGGCAATGGTCGAGGACGCCCAGCGCGAGGGGTCGCTGCGAGCCGACCTCACCGGCGAGCAGGTCGTCGGACTGCTCAACACGGCGGTCTGCCGCCCCGGCGCCCGCCCCGACGACCCGCTCACGACGGTCCTGCTCGACGGCCTGCGGGCCAGGCCCCACCCCCCAGCCGACGCCCCGCCCGTGGCCTCACCCGCGTCGAGATCCGACCGGTAGCTGATCGTCGCGACCGCGCCAGCGTTCGGCGTGGACGGCGTCGGCGAGGGGGCGTCGCCGTGCCCAGCCGTGTCGTTCCAGGTCAGGTGTGGTCTCCAGATGGGTCACGGGGCCGACGCACAGCCAGGCAACCGGGCGGATCCCGGCGGGGATGCCGAGCAGCTCCTGGACGAACGGCTCCCGGTAGAACGAGACCCAGCCGACCCCCAGGCCCTCGGCGGTCGCGGCGAGCCACAGGTTCTCGATGGCCAGGCACACCGAGTACAGGCCCGCGTCGGCGATGGCGTGCCGGCCGAGGACCGCCGGCTCCCCACGCGCCGGGTCATAGGTGACGACCAGTGACATCGACGCCGCCAGGATGCCGTCGATCCGGATCCCGCCGAAACGTTCGGCGCGCTCACCGGCCAGCGTCGCGGCGAACACCGTCCGTTCGTGCTGCACGTGCGCGTGGAAGGCTCGGCGGGTCCGGTCGTCGGTGACGCGGATGAAGTCCCAGGGCTGGCTGAGCCCGACGCTCGGCGCGGCGTGGGCGGCGGCGAGGATGCGCCCGAGGACGTCGGCGGGGATCGGCGCCCCGGTGAACTGACCGCGCACGTCGCGCCGACGGTGGATCGCGTCGTAGAGGGCGTCGGCACCCGAGCCGGTCGCGGGGCCCGATCGGGCCGTCGGGACCGGCGATGCCGGGGAGTCCGGTCGGGGGGTGGTGCCGGTGTCGTGATGGCTGGGCAAGGCAGGCTCCCGCTGTCCGGCCACCCGCGCAGGGGCGGGCGGCGTCGAGGCGGGGCCGGTCTTCGGACTCCCGGATCAACGCCAGGCCGTCCGCCTTCCCAGGCCCGGAGGCCCAGTGGCTGCGCGACGCGCGTGGACGGCGGCTTCCCGGTTACCGCGGCGGGCCCGTGCCGGACTCGCACCGGCTTCCCGATTCTCCCCGGTCACCCGAGGCACCCCGCAAACGTTGCCGTCGCGGACACTACCAGCCGAACAGGACATTCCGGGCTTACGCGCCCGATTCGTCTCTGCGGAAGGGCAAGGCAAGGCCCGGGGTACGCGGCTTGCGCCGCGGGTCAGGGACCGAGGCGCCACAGCCGGCGGTAGTAGGCGATGCGGTCGTCGTCCGGGTCCACGCCGTAGGCGTCGAGCAGGACCGCCTCCCAGCCGGGGCCGTAGTTCCACACCGTTCCTCGACCGCCCCTCCCAGCACGGGGCCGTCATCGCCGGGCATGGTCAGGGTCCCGGCATGGTCAGGGTCCCGGCTCCCCTCCCGAGGGAGATCGACCCCGGTCAGATCTGACGCCCGCGGATCTGACGTCCGGGAGGAGCGGGGCTCGTGCGGCGTGCGGTGGCGGGCGCGCGCCGCACGAGCCCCGGGTCCGGGAGGTCAGCTGGTCGCGGCGACCTTCGTCAGGGTCGGCCTGAGCTGGTCGAGCTGCCACGGGATGTTGAGGATCGTCGGGTTGTTGACCGCACCCGCTATGAAGGCGTCCACCTGCAGGACCCGGCCGGCCTTGACCGCCGGGATCGCGGCGAACAGCTTGTTGGCGTTCATCTCGGTCTTCAGCGCCGGGGTGGCGAAGCCGATCAGCAGGAAGTCGGCGTCCAGGGCTTCGATCTTCTCCATGCTCAGCGACCGGTCCACCACGTTGGTCGTCACCCCCGGCGCGAGCTTCATGCCGAGCTCGCCGTAGAGCTGGACCGACACCGTCTTCGGGTCATCGATGACCGCCAGGCCACCCGGCTCGTAGTAGAAGGAGTAACTGAACGTCCTGCCGGCCAGGCCGGGCAGGCCGTCCTGGACCCCCTGGACCCCCTGGACCCCCTGGACGATCTTTGCAGTTCCGGCGATCGCCTTCTGGACGTCGGCGTTCCGGCCGACGGCCTTGCCGATGATGGTGCTGTTCTCCTGCCAGGTCGCGATGCCGGCGTCGTCGGTGTAGCCGACGGTCGGCGCGATCTTGGAGAGCCGGTCGTAGTAGTCGGCCAAGCTGTAGAAGTTCGTGGCCAGGATCAGGTCGGGGCGCAGCGCGGCGATCTGCTCGAGGTTGAGGTCCCCACTGGTGTCGAGGGCGGCGCTCTTCGACAGATCGATCTTCCCCTGCAGCCAGGGGAAGACGCCGTCGGACTTGTACTCGTTCTTCGCGTACGCGATCGGCGTGATGCCGAGCGTCGCCAGCGTGTCCTCCTCATAGCCGAATGCAATGATCCGCTTCGGCTGGGACTTGACGATCGCGGTGCCGAACTTGTTCTTCAGCGTCACCGGAAAGGCGGCGCTCGACGAGCTCGCCGCAGCCGACGTCCCGCCGCCGCCACTGCTGTCGCAGCCGGCTGCGACAGCCAGCGCCGCGACGGCCAGGAACACCGCGACCAGCAGTTTCAGTCTTCTTCGCACCAGCACAACTTTCTCGTTTGTCGTGATCATCCGCATGCCGTGGCGTACCCGCATGGTCGGAGACGGCAAGCAGCGGTTGCCTGCCCATAAAAGTTAGGTATTGTTAACCTAAGTACTCCGGCCTCGTCAACCCATGGACGGGGTGACTCGACTCCGTGAGCGGATCCCAGAAGGCGGGACACCCAGGTCGGACAGCGGGGCGCGAGCACCGGACCGCCATCCCGCGCACATGGGATGAGGTTAGCCTAACCTCTTCAACATCCCGTAGATCGGTTGTGAGGAGTGATCCAGTGCCGCGACCCGCCCCGCCCCACGGGTTGACCGGGGCCTTGGCCTCGCCGTCGGCCCCAGCCACCTGATGGCGACCGACCCCGCCGCACTCGACCTGGCCGAGCTGCGACGTCCCGTCCGAGGTCGGGTCACGCTGGCGGCCGCGCTGCAGGCTCTGGCCACGATGCTGGCGATCGCCCCGACGGTCGTGCTGGTGGAGATCGCGCGGCGGCTGCTGAGCGGACCGGGGCGGCCCGTGTGGCCGCTGGCCTGGCTCGCGGTCGGCCTGCTCGTGGCGCGCTTCGCGCTGTACGCCGCGGCGAACCTGCTCAGCCATCTCGCCGACGCGGACCTCGCCTACCTGCTGCGCCGTCGCCTCACCGAGCAGGTGAGCGCGCTACCGCTGAGCTGGTTCGCCGGCGGGGTCTCGGCCCGGATCCGCGCGACGGTGCAGGACGACGTGGCGACGCTGCATCACGCGGTGGCCCACGCCCGCGGGGAGCTGGCTTCGGCGGTGGCCGGCCCGGCGGTGGTGGTCGGCTACCTGCTCTGGGTCGACTGGCCGTTGGCACTGGTCACGGTGGCGCTCGTCGCCGCAGCCCAGGCGATCCGGATGCGGCTCGCGGTCCGCGCGAGCGATCAGGTCAGCCGTATCGCCGCGGCCAACGACGAGCTGACCGCGGCCGTGCTCGAGACGGTCCGGGGCATCAGCGTCGTCAAGGCGTTCGCCCGCGGCCGGGGCGCGCCCCGGTTCACCGCCTCCGCGGCCGAGTATGCCGATGCCGACGAGCAGGCCCAGCGCATCTTCCTGCGGCCCCGCGGCGTGGCCCGGGCGACGGTGGCCCCGGCGACCATCGTGTTTGTGGTTGCCGCCGTCGGCACCGGGCTGGTGGCGGCCGGGTGGAGCGATCCGGTGGACCTCGTGGCCTTCAGCGTCCTCGGTGGTCGGGCTGTTCGACCAGATCACCCCGATCTACCTGGCCCAGGACCTGCGGGAACGCTCCCGGGACGCGGCAGGCCGCATCGGCAACCTGCTGCGCGAGCCCCGCCAGCCCGTCCTCGAACCCGGACGTGCCCGTCCGGTGGGCACCCCGCTGACGGTGGAGCTCGACGACGTCCACTTCAGCTACCCGGACGGACACGTCGTCCTGCGCGGCGTCAGCGCGACGCTGCGGCCGGGCACGGTGACTTGCGCTGGTCGGCCCGTCCGGGGCCGGGAAGTCGACGCTGGCGATGCTGCTGGCCCGCTTCGCCGACGTCACCGGGGGCGCCATCCGCCTCGGCGGAGTCGACCTGCGCGACCTCGACCGGGACGACCTGTACCGCCACGTCGGCTTCCTGCTGCAGGACGTCGTCCTGCTGCGCCGCTCGATCCGCGACAACATCGCTCTGGCCGTCCCCGAGGCGTCCGAGGAGGCGGTGCGCGCCGCCGCCCGCGCGGCTGCCGTCGACGACCGCATCCGCGCGCTGCCGCGAGGCTACGACTCGGTGGTCGGCGAGGACGCTCACCTTTCCGGCGGACAGGCGCAGCGGGTCGCGATCGCCCGCACCCTGCTGGCCGGCACACCGATCGTGCTCCTCGACGAGGCCACCGCGTTCGCCGATCCCGACTCCGAGGCCGCGATCCAGGACGCGCTGGCCGAACTGGCCGCCGACCGGACCCTGCTCGTGATCGCGCATCGCCTGTACACGGTCACCGAGACCGACCAGATCCTGGTCCTCGACGACGGACGCCTGCTCGAGCACGGTCGCCACGACGAGCTGCTCGCCGCCGGCGGCCGCTACGCCCGGCTCTGGCAGGCACAGCAGGCACAGCAGGGCGGTCGGGCGTGACCGGCCACCTGCGCGGCCTCGTCCCGGCCGACCAGCACCGGCCCCTCGGCCGGTACCTGGCGGCCGTGGCCGGCTACGCCGTCAGCGAGGGCGTCGCCTTCGCAGTGCTCGTCCCGCTGCTGACCGCCCTGATCGACGGCCGCACGGCCACCGCGGCCCGGTGGCTGATCCCGCTCACCGCCGCGGCGGCGGCCGGCTGGTTCGCGCACTACTACCTGGGATCGCGGGCGCTGCGGCTGTCCTCGGCCTGGCGGCGCGCACTCTACGCGCGGATCGGCGACAAGCTTCCGACGTTGCCGCTGGGCTGGTTCGACGGTCCGTCGGCCGGCCAGGTCCCGCAACTGATCATCGGTGACGTCTCGCGCATCGCCACCACCGTCTTCCTCGCCGAGGCCCTGATCGGCGCGGTCCTGACCCCGGTCACGATCGGGGTGTTCCTGGTCGGCTTCGACTGGCGGATCGGGCTCGCCGCGCTGCTCGCCGTCCCGGTCGTGCTCGTCGCGCTCTCGGTCGGCAGCCGCCTCACCGAGCGCACCGAGGCGGCCAACCACGCCGCCACCGTCGAGGCCGGCGGCCGGCTGGTCGAGTTCGCCGGCGCCCAGCCGACGCTGCGGGCCACCGGCAACACCGCCGCCGGCCGGGCGGCGCTGGACTCGGCGCTGGCCGCCCAGCACCGCGCGGCCCGGCGCGAGGTCGTCGGCTCACTACCAGGCGAATACCTCGGTGAGCTCGGCATCCAGCTGGCCTTCACCGCCCTGTTCCTCGCCGGCCTCGCGCTGGCCACGCATCATCACCTCAGCCCGACCCGGATGATCGTCCTTGTCGTGCTGGGCATCAGCCTGCTGCGCCCACTCGACGCCCTGGTCGGCCTCAGCGCCGCGTTGCGCTCCGCCCAGGCCTCCGCCCCCGGCGGATCGATGAGCTCCTGGCGGTCGAGCCACTCCCGGAACCCGTGACCAGCCGCCGGATCGACCATGCCGGGATCGAGCTCACCGACGTCCACTTCGCCTACCCCGGCGGCCCCCAGGACCTGCGTCCCGAAGCGCCGGGCCCCGAGGCGCTCAGCCCCAAGGTGCTCAGCGGCCTGACGCTGACGATCCCGGCCGGGCGCACCACCGCGCTCGTCGGCCCCTCCGGCGGGGGGAAGACCACCGTCACCAAGCTGATCGCCCGCTTCTTCGACGTCGGCTCCGGTTCGGTGCGCGTCGGCGGCGTCGACGTCCGCGACCTCACCAGCGGCGAGCTGCTCAACCACATCGCGTTCGTGTTCCAGGACGTCTACCTGCTCGACGGCACCGTCGAGGACAACATCCGCTTCGGCAACCCCGACGCGACCCCGGAGCAGGTCCGCGACGCGGCGCACCGCGCGCGGGTCGACGCGATCGTCGCCCGGCTGCCGGACGGCTGGGCCAGCCGCGTCGGCGAGGGCGGCCAGCTGCTGTCCGGCGGCGAACGCCAGCGCGTCGCCATCGCCCGCGCCCTGTGCAAGGACGCGCCGATCGTGCTCCTCGACGAAGCCACGGCCTCCCTCGACACCGAGAACGAGACCGCCGTGCACGCCGCCCTGGCCGAGCTCGCCGTCCACCGCACGGTCCTGGTCATCGCGCACCGGCTGGACACGATCGTCCGGGCCGACCAGATCGCCGTCCTCGACGGCGGCCGGGTCGTCGAGTGCGGCCGGCACGACGAGCTCCTGGCCCAGGACGGGCGGTACGCCGCATTCTGGCGCGAACGCGCCCGCGGCTGGCGGTTGCGCCGCGACGATCAGGAGCCCACCGCGCCGGTAGGTCCGTGAGCCGCTGCAGCCGCGGGCGGCGACACCGTGAGTGCTCGGCGGTCCGCCTTCCCACCGGCGGTGACGGGGAGGGTGTCGACCACCGTCACGACGCTCGGAACCATGTACTGGGGCAGCAGGTCGGCGCACCAGGCCAGCACTTCGCCGGCGAGCGTCACGCCACCGGCCCGATCGGCATCGGGAACGGCGGCGGCATCGGCGACGACGGCATCGGCGACGACGAAGGCGAGCAGACGGGGCGCGGCGGCGTCGCGGGACAGCACGACCGCCGCCCGCCGTACCTGGGGATGCTCGGCCAGCGCCGCCTCGACCTCCTCCAGCTCAAGGCGCATCCCGCGGATCTTCACCTGGTTGTCGGCGCGGCCGACGAACTCCAGCCAGCCTGCGCTGTTCCACCGGGCGAGGTCCCCGGTCCGGTACATCCGCGCGCCATCACCGGCGAACGGGTTGGCGACAAAGCGCGACGCGGTCAGCGCCCCGTTGTTCACATAACCGCGGCCGAGCAGAAAACCGGCCACGTACAGCTCGCCGACCGCGCCGGACGGCACGGGGGTCAGCGCGTCATCGAGGACGTGGAGCTGGGTGTGCGGATTCGGTCGGCCGATCGAGGCTGCGAGCCGCTCGGCACTGTCCCGATAGATCACGTGGGAGACGCCGATCGTCGTTTCGGCCGGGCCGTACCCGTGGTAGAGCGCGGTGTCGACCTGGGCGCGGAAGCGGCCGAAAAGCGCCGGGGTCAGCACCTCGCCACCGCACCAGACATGCCGCAACGAGCTGAGCGCCGGCCTCCCCTCCGCCGCCTCCAACAGAATGTCCAGCATCGACGACACCAGATAGACGAAGGTGACCCGCTCGCCCTCGATGAGGTCGAGCAGGTATCCCGGGTCCAGCTCACCGTCCGGTTCCGCGACGACCACCCGGCCGCCGCAGACGAGCGGAAGCAGAATCTCGTTGATCGAGATGTCGAACGACAACGGCGCCTTGAACAGGGACGCGTCGTCCGCGCCGAAGGTGAACAGATCCGTCACCTGCCAGCGCAGCCGTTCGGCGATCGCGTCATGGCGGATCATCACGCCCTTGGGAGTCCCGGCCGACCCGGACATGAAGATCACGTAAGCCAGCCCCGCCGGCGGGATCGGCAGGTCGAGCGGCTCGGGCGATTCGGCGCCCCAGGCCCAGGCGCCGAGATCGACTGGCACGGCCGGCACCCCGTCCACCAGCCCGCCCGAGTCCACCAGCCCGCCGGACGGCGTCGGCGCGTCCGGACCGGTCACGATCAGCCGGGCCCGCGCATCGGCCAGCACCCGCCGGCGCCGCTGGTCGGGCCAGGACGGCTCGACCGGGACGAACGCTCCGCCCGCGACCATGACCGCCAGCACTGCGACGATCATCTCCGCGGATCGGACCAGCCGGATGCCGACGATGTCCTCCGGCCCGAGACCCCGGGCCCGCAGCGCCCGGGCGAGCTGGAACAGCCTGGCGCCGAGCTCGGCGTAGGTCAGCCGCACCCCGGGTGCCACGAGGGCAGGTGCGTCCGGTGAGCGTCGCACCTGGGCGGTGAACAGATCGGCGACGGTCGTGGTCAGCGCGGGCAGGCTGACGTCGTTGCAGCCTTCGAGCGTCGTCGGCGGGTCGGCCGACCCGGCCGGCGGCGCGGATTCCTCAAAGCGCAGGCTCACAACCATTCCCATCTGTGCACGGTGAAGCGAGAACCATCAATGCCGGCGTCGGGCAGGTCCGGGCCCGATCAGAACTTCAGGTACATGTCGTCCGGGATGATCGGCTGGTGGTAGGTGCACGATCCGGACAGCACCGTGGATCCGTGCAGCCGCGACTTGGGAATGAGAATCTTGTCGCCGTCGCTCAACGCGATCTTGTGGGTGACGTTGTTCCAGAAGTGCATGTCACCCGACTCGATCATGACCAGCCGGTGCTCGTCGTGGACGTGCGTCGTCGACGTCTCGTCACACGACTCGACGAACGTGTCCAGGTCCACC
Source organism: Candidatus Frankia alpina (assembly GCF_902806485.1). Lineage (GTDB taxonomy): Bacteria > Actinomycetota > Actinomycetes > Frankiales > Frankiaceae > Frankia > Frankia alpina. The sequence goes on from NZ_CADCWT010000011.1 coordinate 43,555, forward strand.
TCGATCCCCTCGGTCGTGAGGTAGGTGTCGATGTCCCGCGCCTTCGCCTTGTGCTCCTCGATCGAGTCCGCCCAGGCCAACTGCTCGGCGAGGTCACGGTCCCACCGGCGGGCGAGCTCGGCGGCGTCGGTGAAACCGGCACGGAAGGCGGTCAGGGCCGCGTCGCCCGACAGCGCGACCAGCGGGGTGAGCAGCGTGTCGACCAGGTCGTCCAGGACGGCCGGGAGCAACGTCGGCGGTCGCGAGGTGAAGAAGGCCGGCTGCTCGCCGAGGCCGCCTTCGACCGCGTCCGCCCAGGCGGTGGCGACGACCGCGTCGTCGATGCGCTGGTGCACGAACGCGCCGACCAGTTCGGCGTGCCGGTGCGGCGCGCGGGACAGGTGGTGAAGATAGTTGCCGCGGGCCAACGAGGTGTTCAGGCAGAGCTGCCAGTACGCCCCGACCGTCGGGGTGAGCCCGGCCGCGGCGAGCAGCGTCGTCCAGGCATCCGAGTCCGCCACCCAGCGCCGATAGTCGTCGAGCAGCAGTTCCCGGGCGACCGGTTGGGTGGGGTTGTACTCGCCGAGCGACGCGCGGGCGGGCGCCGCGCGTACCGCGGGCAGGAACGCCGAGAGCTGCACCAGCGCGAAGGTCGTCGCCTCGCGCCGGTCTCGGGTGCCACGCAGCACCGCGAACGCGTCCCCCGGACGGTCCCGGCGTTCCTCCCAGTAGCCGCGCAGCTCGCCCAGCAACCCGGCGACGGACAGACCGGCCGGTGGGTTCGGGCGCTGGTGCGCCAGGAACGAGAACAGGTGGCGTTCGAGGATCGGCTGGGCTAGCGCGCCGCGCAGCCGGTTCGCCGCGCCGTAGAAGTCCGCGCCGTCACGATCGGCCGCCGCGTTCCGGTTCGGCGGCAGATACAGCAGGTCCGCATCGTAGATGTTGCGCAGCATCCGGTGCCCGAGCAGGCCCGAGAGCTTGAGCGTGTCGTCCGGCCCCAGCGCGGTGGCGTAGTCCAGCCAGGCCAGGTCGGCGGGTCGGACCAGGCGGCGGTACGGATCGTCCTCGGTGGTCAGCTCCTCCCACTGCGCCGGGCGGAAGGCGGGGTTCGACGCGAACGAGCGCACCAACGCGTGCGCGCCCGGACCGTGCTGGGCGGCCTCCACCCGGCGAGCCAGGTCGTCGAACCCGGGCGGCGCCGTGGTCTGGTCCGAAATCATCGAGTTCTTCCTCCAGCGGGAATGGTCGTTGGCTGCGGCTGCGGCTGCGGTGGGGGGGCAGGTGCGGCGAGCGCGCGCCGGTCGATCTTGCCGGCCGCGGTCAGCGGCAGCTCGGCGACATCGACGAAGGTGTCCGGGACCATGTGCTCCGGCAGCCGTTCGGCCAGGCAGGCGCGCAGGTTCGGCGGCCCGCTCGCCCCCGCGCGCACGCAGTACGCCCGCAGCTCGTCGTCCTCCCCGGCCTCGCCGGGGACGACGACGGCGGCCTGGCGGATTCCGGGCTGGCCGCACAGCACGTTCTCGATCTCCTCCAGCTCCACCCGGAAGCCGCGAATCTTCACCTGGTTGTCGGCCCGGCCGAGAAACTCGATCTCTCCGTCTGCGCGGAACCGGCCCAGGTCCCCGGTGGCGTACATCCGGCTGCCGGATTCCGAACTGAACGGGTCGGGCAGAACTGGTCCGCGGTGCGGCGCAGGTCGTTGAGGTAGCCCCGGGCCAGCGGCAACCCGCTGATGAACAGCTCGCCGACCACGCCGAGGGGTACCGGGTTGTACTCGGCGTCCAGGACCCGGATCTGGGTGTTCGGGTTCGGCCGGCCGATCGACACGCGGGCGGTGGCCTGGTCCGGGTCGAACACCCGGCAGGAGACGCCGATCGTCGCCTCGGCGGGCCCGTAGCCGTGGTACAGCCGGGCCCGCCACCGCTCCCGCAAGCGCCGGTATGCCTCGTCGCGCAGGACCTCGCCCCCGCACCAGACGTGCCGCAACGAACGTCCCGCCGCTCGAGCGTCCGGACGCTCAAGCATCGCCCCGAGCATGGACGGCCCGACATAGCAGAACGTCACCGAATGCGCGTAAATGATCTCGAGCAGCGCGCCCGGATCCGCCTCGGCCCCAGGCGGCACGATCACGATGCGCGCCCCGGCGACCAGCGGCAGGAAGATCTCATTGATCGATATGTCGATGCTCAGCGGCGCCTTGTGCAGGACGACGTCGTCGCCCGTGAGACCCAGCAGGTCGACCTGCCAGCGCAGCCGGTTGCAGATCGCCTGATGACGGATCATCACGCCCTTGGGCGTCCCGGTCGACCCGGAGGTGTAGATGACGTAGGCGAGGTTCTCCATGTCCACGGCCGAGTTCGGATCCAAGCCGAAGCTCGCGCCCAAACCGGAGTTCGGGTCCAAGCCGGAGTTCGGGTCGTCGCCCTGAACCGCCCTGGCGGACATGCCGCCGGCCC
>NZ_CADCWT010000012.1 GCF_902806485.1 Candidatus Frankia alpina
CCGCTGGCGCGGAGATCTCGTGCGGAGACCTCGTGCGGAGCAGGCGTCGACGACCCACGAAAGGCCACCAGGGCGGGGCTGGGCCGACCCCACCGCAGCGTCGCCAAGCGGGTCGGCACGCAAAGGTTGGAAGGGACACTTCCGGCAGGCTGCGAGGCATACGGTACCGTTGCGACGGCAGTGCCGGGGGACGCTGATGAAGGCGGTCCGTCGCTGGTATCCATCAAGAAACGGCAGAGGGGGATCACGCCCGCGCGCCATGAGCGCGGGCGAGCGTGCGATGTCCTTACCCGGGAGCGCACCATCCCGCACACCGGGAACGACCGGCGGCTGTCCCCGTCGGCCCCGGCATCGGTCGGCGAGGGGCTGCAGGCCCTCACGGGTTACCCGGAATGCACTGCGGTCCAGTGAGGACCATGCCATGAGCGCCCATCCGCCCCACCGAGCCCGACCGGGGCGTGAGCACGGGAGACGCAAGCCTTGAGCATCGAAAGCGCCAAGACCACCGAGATCCCCGACGCTGCCGACATCCCGGTCGTCATCCTCTGCGGCGGGATGGGTACCCGGCTGCGGGAGGCCAGCGAAAAGCTGCCGAAGCCGCTGGTGGACATCGGCGGCAAGCCGGTGTTGTGGCACATCATGAAGACGTATGAACACTACGGCTTTCGCAAGTTCGTGCTCTGCCTCGGCTACAAGAGCGACCTGATCAAGAACTACTTCCTGGCCTACCGGGCACAGGTCGCCGACTTCACCCTCACGCTCTCGGACGACCACACCCCGCAGTTCCACAACTCGGTGGGCGACGAGAAGTGGGAGGTCACCTTTGCGGAGACAGGCCTGCTCACCGGCACCGGCGCCCGCCTGCGCCGGGTCGCCCAGTACCTGACCGGGCCGCGGTTCATGCTCACCTACGGCGACGGCGTCGGCGCGATCAACGTCGACGCGGTGCTGGCCGACCACCTCGCATCCGGCCGCCTCGGCACCGTCACCGGCGTCCGGCCGTCGAGCCGCTACGGCGAGCTGGAAACCGACGGCAACGCGGTCACGCTGTTCGCCGAGAAGCCGCCGCAGACCGGCTGGGTGAGCGGCGGTTACTTCGTCTTCGAGCGCGAGTTCATCGACAAGTACCTCGACGACGACCCGGCGCTGCTGCTGGAGCGCCACCCGCTGCAGCAGCTCGCCCGGGACGGCCAGCTCACCCTGCACAACCACGACGGGTTCTGGATGGGCATGGACACCTTCCGGGATTGGACCGAGCTCAACCAGCTCTGGGACGCCGGGTCCGCGCCGTGGCGCGTCTGGGCCGACTGAGAAGTCCGGACGGATCCGCGACGATGACCGCATCCGCAAGCGTGGCCGGGGCGACCGGCGACGCCGGCCACACCGGCGACCACGACGACGCTGCGCTGCCGGCCGACCCGGGCCACTGGCTGCACGATCTGATCGCCAACCTGCTGCCGCCCATGCGCAGCATCACCGGCGAGGGCGTGCGCACGACGCTGCGCACCGTCGCCCGGGCGCTCGGCCCCGAGGTGCCGCTCACCGTGCACGAGGTGCCCAGCGGCGCGCCGGCGCTGGACTGGGCCGTCCCCCGGGAGTGGAACGTCGGCTCGGCCCGGCTGATCGGCCCCGACGGCAAGACCGTCGTCGACGCCGCCGACAACCCGCTGCACCTGCTGGGCTACAGCACGTCGGTGCGCGCCCGGATGCCCCTCGACGAACTGCGCCCGCACCTGTTCTCGATGCCGGACCGGCCGGGCTGGGTGCCCTACCGGACCTCGTACTACAACGAGAACTGGGGCTTCTGCCTGACCGACCAGCAGCTCGGCGCCCTGCCCGACGGCGAGTACGAGGTCGAGATCGACACGACGCTCACCGACGGGTCGCTGACCTACGGCGAAATCGTGCTGCCGGGCGAGACCTCCGACGAGTTCCTGATCACCACGCACACCTGTCATCCGGCGATGGCCAACGACAACTGCTCGGGCATCGCCACGGCGACCCTGCTGGCGCGGGCGCTGGCCGCCGGGCCGCGGCGGCACACGTTCCGGCTGCTGTTCATCCCCGGGACGATCGGCTCGATCACCTGGCTCGCCCGCAACCGGGACTCGATCGACCGCATCCGCCACGGGCTGGTCCTGACCGGCCTCGGCGACCGCAACGACCCGACCTACAAGCGCAGTCGCCGGGGTGACGCCGCCGTCGACCGGGCCGCCGCGGTGGCGCTGGCCGAGACGGGCCGGCCGCACCGGGTCGTCGACTTCTCCCCCTACGGCTACGACGAGCGGCAGTTCTGTTCGCCCGGCTTCGATCTGCCCGTCGGCCGGTTCGGCCGCGGCCAGCACGGCGAGTACCCGCAATACCACACCTCGGCCGATGACCTGGAGTTCGTCACGCCCGAGTCGCTCGCCGACTCGTTCGCCATCCTGCGGCGCACGATCGAGATCTGCGAGCGGAATCGGACCTGGTGCAACACCGCCCCGTACGGCGAGCCGCAGCTCGGCCGGCACGGCCTGTACCGGGCCATCGGCGCGACGATGAACCGCCAGGCCATCGAGATGGGTCTGCTGTGGGTGCTCAACCTCGCCGATGGCACCCGCAGCCTGCTCGACATCGCCGAGCGCGCGGACCTGCCGTTCGACACCGTCGCCGAGGCCGCGGACGCGCTGGCCGGCGTCGACCTGCTTGCCGAGGCGGGCGCCGACCCCGCGGATGCGCCCGGTGGCTGACCTCGCCGGCGGTCCCGGCCGGTCCACCCGTCGTCCAGACCGGTCCGACGTTGCCGGACCGGTCTGGACGATCGTGCTCGCCGGCGGCGGCGGCACCCGCTTCGGCGGGCCGAAGCAGTTCTTCGACCTCGGCGGCGAGCCGCTGCTCGCCCACCCGGTCGCGGCGGCCCGCGCAGCCAGCGACGGCATCGTCGTGGTCGTGCCCGCCGCGACGGTCGACGGCTGGGCGCCACCGCCCGGCGTCCGCCTGACAACCGGCGGCGCCACCCGGGCCGAGTCCGTGCGGGCCGGGCTCGCGGCCGTGCCGGTGGACGCCGGCATCATCGTGATCACCGACGCCGCGCACCCGCTGGCCACCCCCGCCCTCTACCGGTGCGTCGTCGACGAGATCCGGGCCGGGGCCGACGCGGCCGTGCCCGGCCTGCCGCTCACCGAGGTGGTCAAGGAAATTCGGGTCGCCGGCGGGATTCAGGCCGCCGGCGAAATCAAGCCCACGGGTGGGGTCGGTCCCTCCCCCAGGCTGGTCGCGGGGGCGTCGCTGCCGCGAGAGACCCATCGGCTGGTACAGACGCCGCACGCGTTCCGGGCGGACCTGCTGCGCGCTGCGCACGCGGGTGCCCGCGAGGCGGTGGAGGACTCGGCGATGGTCGCCGAGGCCGGCGGCCTGGTCGTCGTCGTACCGGGCGAACCCGCCAACATCCATGTCACGACGCCGGACGAACTCGCCATGGCCCGGCTTCTTCTCACCCACGTCCGTTCCGAGGGAGAATCCGATGAGTTCGGTACTGGTCGAGTCCACGCTGTCCGATGACGAGCGGCGGACCAAGCTCTACCAGGGCGACCTGTTCGTCTACGCACCCAGGCTGGCGACCCGCGAGTTCGTCGAGTTCAGCCGCGGGCTGATCCGCGAGGCGTTCGGCAGCCTCGACCCCGAGACGGCGCAGTACCACATGCCCGTCGAGGAGTACGCCGCCCTGCTCGCAGAGCTCAAGCCACAATTCATCCACCACCCCACCTTCAAGGAACTGCTGCCGGCGATCCTCGCCGAGCACGGTGCCGACCCGGCGAAGACGTACTTCGACGTGCCGCGGCTGCGGACCTCGACGTCGGACGACTACCTGACCTCCGGCATCGCCTACGCCTTCCACCCGCACCGTGATACCTGGTACTCGGCCCCGTTCTGCCAGCTCAACTGGTGGATGCCGATCTTCGACATCGTGCCGGAGAACGGCCTGGCCTTCCACCCGCGCTATTTCAGCCAGGGCGTGAAGAACGGCTCCCGCAACTACGACTACTACGAGTGGAACGCCAAGAGCCGGGCGGACGCGGCGAAGCACATCAAGTCCGACACCCGTAAGCAGCCGAAGCCGGAGGAGGAGGTGGAGATCTTCCCGCAGACCCGGGTGGTCGCGCCGTCCGGCGGCATGCTGATCTTCTCCGCGGCGCAGCTGCACTCGTCGGTGCCGAACGATTCCGGGCGCACTCGGTTCAGCATGGACTTCCGCACTGTGCACGTCGACGACGTCGTCAATCACATCGGGGCGCCGAACGTCGACTCCGAGTGCACCGGCACCACGATGCGGGACTACCTGCGCGGCACCGACCTCACCCGCATCCCCGAGGACATCTGCCTCAGCTACGACACCGCGCCCCCGCGGGAGGACGCCGTGCTGGTGTTCTCCCAGGCGTCGAGCGCGTGACGGTCCGGCCCGCGGGCGGCACGGCGGCGGACGCGGTTCCGCTCGCCGGGCACGTCGCCGTCGTGACGGGCGCGTCCAGCGGCATCGGCCGCGCCACCGCGCTGCGGCTGGCCGCGGGCGGCGCCACCGTGCTCGCCCTCGGCCGCGACCAGGCCCGGCTCGACGGCCTCGGCAAGGAGGCGAGGGGACCGGGCACGCTGCTGCCGATCCGGCTCGACCTGACCGACGACACCGCCGTCGCCGACGTCGTCGCCGACGTCACCGCCCGCCACGGCCGGGTCGACCACCTGCTGCACAGCGCCGGGGCCTACGCCAGTGCCCGGGTGGACGCGGCGTCGCTGGCCGACCTGGACGCGCAGTACCTCGCGAACGTCCGGGCGCCCTACGCGCTGACCCAGCGGCTGCTACCCGCGCTGCGGGTCGCGGGGGCCGACGGCGGCGCCGACATCGTCATCGTCAACTCCACACAGGGTGTCCGCGCGGGCGCCGGCACCGGCCAGTTCGCCGCGACCCAGCACGCCATACGCGCCTTCGCCGACAGCCTGCGCCAGGAGATCAACGCCGACGGCATCCGAGTCGCCACGATCCACCTCGGCCGCACGGCCACCCCACGGCAGGAGACGATCTACGCCCGGGAGGGCCGGAAGTACGCGCCGGCGCTGCTCATCCAGGCCGACGACGTCGCCGACCTCGTCGACTACCTGATCCGACTCCCGCCCACCGCCGAGATCACCGAGTTGCACCTGCGCCCGGCGAAGAAGAGCTATTAGGGGCGCCGAACAGGGCTCGGTAGCGCTGGGCGGCGCGGGGATTGCTCGGCGGGTCGATCAGCGAGGACTGGACGTTGCCCGCATCGGTCGCGGTGAAATACGCCTCGTAGGCAAGGTTCGCCCGATTCGCCTGGAACAGCTCAAACATCTTCTGGATGAAGTACGGGTTGTCCGCGCCACCACCCGCCGAGCGAACGACCCCCCACTCCGGCACAGCGAACCGCTTGCCGTGCGCGCGGGCGAACCGGGCGACGGTGCAGGCGCCCGAGTCCTCGTTGCACTGAGCGTCGAAGGTCGCCCGGGTGAACGACGGCGGGTAGGAGTCGTAGGCGTCCACGCTGACGACGTCGACGAACCCGTCGCCGGGGTAGGCCGCCCAGACGTTGTCGCCGTCCGGCATCGAGTTCCGGTGGGCCGAGACGTTCCAGTCGATGTGGACGCCGGGCGAAGTGGAGCGGATCGCGGTCACCGCCCGTTGGAAGCAGGTCCGCCAGGTGGCGGTGTCGCGCGGGTACCACCAGAACCAGTCGCCGTTGAACTCCCAGCCGAGCCGGACGTAGGCGTCCCCGCGGCCGTTGCGCACCAGCGTCCGCCCGAAGGTCGCCCAGTCGGCGTCATAGTCGCCGCGAGCGCAGGCGGCCTCGTTGCCGTCCTTCGGTAACAGCGGCTGGGCCACGGACACCCTGCCGGCGTAGACGTCCGGGCGAAACCCGGACAGAGGCCAGTCGTCGGCGACGATCTTCTGCCAGTTGTCTCGGACCGTGAACACGACGGCGACGTCGCTCCGGCGGCCGAGCCAGCGTTCCCAGCCGGCCAGATCGTGGGGCGGGTTGGCGTTGGCCCCGGAGGGCCAGGTGACCCCGGCGGCCGGCGGGGCGGTCGGACCCGATCCCCCGCTCCTGCCCCCGCCACCGCTGCCGCCGCTACTCAGAACAACCAGCCCGACGACGCCGACCACAGCCGCGAGGACCGCCGCGAGGCCGGTGCCCACCAGCGCCCGCCCGCGCCGTGACCGCGGCAGCCGCCACCGCGACCCGCCCGCACCGCCAAGCCCACCGGATGCGCCAGGCCCACCGGATGCGTCGGGCCCACGGGATGCGTTGGGCGCCGGGCCGGGCTGGAGCATCGAGCCGGACGTCTCGGGGTCCGTGGACGCGCCAGAGTCCACGGACCCCGAGACCCGGATGCCCGGCAGCGGCATGGTGCCGGTGTCGGCACCATGCTGGCCGGGCCCGTCACTGCCCTTGAACGAAATAGCGCGGGTCGGCGAGGTGTCGCCCCGCTCCGAACCGATCCGGTCGGACGGGGGCGGACGCCCTCCCGGCGCGATGCCGGAATAGCGCACGTTACACCTCCACGGTGAGGGCAGATCGTCAGAGCCGCTGGAACGACCGGACACCTTCGCGCCAGCAATGAACGGCCGACCCCGCCGCACCAGCTGAGAACAGGCATCGGCCGCGGACGATAACGCCACCGGCGATACGACGAACGCGGGTCTTCGCTCGAGGAGCTCCAAGACCCGAGAACTTTTCCGACCGCAGCCGGAGGTGGCCTGTTCATTATTCGCCCGGCGACACCAGGTCCTCGGAAGACACCACGAAGACGACTGCCAACGGTGACGGACAGGCGACCGTACGCCCCGGAAATTGACCGAAGACCACGGTGGGAGGCGCCGGATCGACGCCGGTTACACTTGCCGACGGTGCCGTCCACACGGCGCACCGGGCCGCCATGCGGGGCCACCCGGGGATCGCCCGCAGCGTTCACCGCCGCCCGAGCGGCTGCGGCGCCCCCGCCGACCGAGAACGGGGGACGGGAAGCCAGTGGTAACCACCACCCTCACGACCAGGATTCCGCGGTCGTGGGTGATCCCGACCCAGGAGGCGGGCAGCGGCCGCACGGTGAACGACGCGACGCTGCGGCTGCTCACCGTTCTGTTGTTCTTCGAGATCTTCTTCCAGCGGATCGCCATCCCCGTCGGCGGTTCACAGGTTCAGGTGATCCTGCCGATCACCTACGTGTGCGCGGCCATCATGGTCCGGCGCGGCAGGCTGAGCCGACACTCGGGTCGGATGACCGGCTACCTGGTGGCGATGACGGCGTGCTCGCTGTCGGCTCTCGTGTCCTTCCTGCGGCAGAAGGACAGCACGTCCCTGACGTCGCTGATGTTGCTGCTGGCGACGTACGTCCCGTTCGTCTTCGGCCTGCGTCCCGCCGACGCCCGGGCGTTGCTGCCCCGGCTCCTCGACCGCCTCCTCATCATGATCACAGTGCTGGCCGGGCTGGCCATCTTCCAGTTCGCGATTCAGCTCGTCGGCGTTCCGTACACCGATGTCGTCAAGGACATCGTGCCGTCACAGTTCCTGATGCACGGCTTCAACACGTCCTACCCGGTCCAGTATGGATCGTCGCTGTTCAAGTCGAACGCCTTCGTCTGTCTGGAGGCATCGTTCTGCTCGCAGTTCCTCGGTTTCGGCATCGTGGTCTGCGTCCTGCGCAACGGCGGCTGGTGGCGGCTGCTCATGTTCGTGCTGGCGATTCTCAGCACCGTTTCCGGCACCGGTCTGCTGCTGCTGGCCTGTGCGGGCGTGCTGCTGGCCGTCCACAAGGGCGCCCGGTTCGCGCTCACCGCCCTGATCGGCGTGAGCCTCATCGTCCTGATCATCAGCTTCACCCCGGCGTCGAGCATCTTCGCGGCCCGCGCGACAGAGACGTCCTCGTCGACCTCCAGCGGCAGCCTGCGCTTCGTCCAGCCCTACCAGCGCACCTGGGATTCGCTCGGCAGCGATCCGGCGACGGTGGCGTTCGGCTCCGGCTCGGGCTACGCCGACCGCGACGCGGCTGAGTTCTTCCGCCGCACCGGCCTGCCACTGAACTACGCGCTCGTGCCGAAGCTCGTCCTGGAGTACGGGGTCCTCGGCACGGTGACGTTCCTCAGCTTCATCGTGGCGATGTTCGTCCGTGGCTCGCAGTCGTTCGTGCTCTCCGGCTCGGTGTTGGTCTTCTACATTGTGCTGTCCGGCGGCCTGCTGGCCCCGGTCGTCACCGGTCTGGGCCTGTTACTCGTCGCCTGGTTCACGGTCTCGCCACAGGACTCGGACCGATGGGCGGGCGATCTGGGGCCGCCGCCACCGTCATCCCAGCCTCCCGCGCAGCGCAGGGTCTTCGCGGGCATCTGAGTTCCCGGCCGGGCCCCGGCCGGGCGCCCGGCGCCGACCCTCACAGCGGAGGTTCCGCCCGGTGCCTGATACAACGCAGAGCTGGCAGGCCGTCGACGAATATCTCATCGACACCTTGATCGACGAGGACGAGGCGCTGCGGCAGGCGCGGGCGGCGAGCCACGCCGCCGGGCTGCCGCCGATCAAGGTCGCGGCGAACCAGGGTGCCTTCCTGGCCCTGCTCGTCCGGATGGTCTCCGGCCGGCGGGTGGCACCCTCGGCGGCTACTCGACGATCTGGCTCGCGCGGGCCGTCGGACCGACCGGCCGGGTGGTCACCCTGGAGGTCGATCCTCACCACGCCGAGGTCGCCCGGGGCAACCTCGACCGCGCCGGCCTCGGCGCCGTCGCCGACGTCGTGCTCGGTCCCGCCGTCGACTCGCTCGAGGTGCTGATCGCCGCGCGCCCCGAGCCGTTCGACCTCGTGTTCATCGACGCGGACAAGCAGAACAACGCGCGCTACCTCGCCGCCGCGCTGCGCCTGGCCCGTCCCGGCAGCGCGATCGTGGTCGACAACGTGGTGCGCGGCGGGGCGGTCGTCGACCCCGCCAGCGCGGACCCCAACGTTCAGGGGACGAGGGCCGTGCTCGACCTGGTGCGGGCGGAGCCACGGCTGACGGCGACCGCGCTGCAGACCGTGGGCAGCAAGGGCTGGGACGGCTTCGTCCTCGCGCTCGTTCGCGAGTAGGTACCGGCCTGCGCGAGTAGGCACCTGAGCTCCGCGCAGAAGTGCGACGGCCCCGCTCGACGCGCTGGATGCGCGAGGAGCGGGGCCGTCGTTACGCGAGGGCGCCGGCCCGGCCGCCGTGGGCAGCCGGGCCGGGCCGGGGGACGTTACCGGGCCGGGCGGGCGTAGCGGTCGGTGCTTTCCGGATCCATGCCGCCGTGCTTGCCGCTGGACGCGCCTTCGCCGCCGCCCACGGGCGAGTTCGACGTGATCGTGTCGACCGAGGAACGACGTTCCGGGGTGACGTTGCCGGTCGTCCGGCGGATGCCGGTGCGGCCGTCGTGGACGACGCCGACGACGCGCTCGGCGAGCGCCGGCCAGTCCCGCGGCACCTGCTCCAGCTCCTTGAGGTGCGTCTCGGTGGACGTGATGACCACGACCGCGTCGGCCTGGATCGCCGACGCCGCGGTCATCGGCAGCTCGGCCAGCGCCGAGGTGACCAGGATGACCAGATCGACGACGGGGGCGCGGTCGGCGAGGATCGGCGCGAGGCCCCCGGGACGGGCCGCCCGGGCCGGCGAGACCCGGTTGTAGAGGATGTGCCCGCGGCCGGTGCCGGACGAGCGGGCGAGGCAGGTCGGCTCGTGCGCCCAGCGCGGCAGCTCCCCGGAGATCGCCCGCGGCAGGCTCTCCAGCGACGCCCGCACCTCCGACGACGGGGAGGTGTCGAGGATCAGCACGACACCCTGGTCGTCCGACCAGGCGGCGGCGACGGAGGCGACGAGGTCGGCGGCGAGGTCTCCGCGCGACGCCGGGGTGAACGCGACCACCTTGCTGGTCGGCGACATCACCGCCGACATCGCCGAGACGAGCGTCTCGGCCGCGCTCGCAGTCGTGCGCCCCGGCTCCAGCGCGGCGATCAGCGGGACGCCGAGGGTGTCCGACGGGTTGTGCGGGTCGAGGATCGTCGGCCGCCGCTGGTACATGATCCAGATGGCCGCGATGGAGCCGAGTAGACCCACGATCGCCGCGACGAGGATGTTGCGCAGCAGGTTGGGACCGCCCTGGCCATCGGCGACCGGCGGCTCCGCCAGCTTGACCGCGGAGCTGTCCAGCGCCGACGCGGTACTAGCATCGGCGATCTTCCTGTTGAGATCGTTGATCTGCTGGTTGCGCACGGTGGCTGCGTTCACCCCGGCCGCGTCGGCCCCCTGACCGGCGGCGTTCTGCTCGGCGGTGACCTGGTCACGCAGCTTGATCAGCGCGGCCACCGAGGTTGTACTGTTGGGGCCGTAGCTCGTCAACAGCGAGCTGTACGCCGTCTCGCCCGCCTTGACCAGGTCCGTCGCCGCCTGCTGTGAGGACCCCTTGCCCTTCATGACGAAGAAGTAGCCCTCGTCCGACGGGGACGTGCTCAGCCGGCCCGTCACATCCGACTCGGACAGCTTGAGCGCCTGCGCGATCTTCACCACAGCCGCCGAGGACTGGGCGAACTGCGCCTGGGTCTGGACGAAGCGGGTCGCGTCGACCGAGTTGGCGAGCGTGCCCGAGTCCGTGGACAAGAAGATCCGCGCCCTCGACGTATAGGTGGCCGACTGCGCCTTGGAGTAGATCGCCGACAGCGCCGCGCAGATCACGACCACGATCACGATGATCAGCAATCGCGGCTGGATGATGCGGAACAGCGAGGGAGCGGACGGGGCCCGGCTGGTCTCGCCTCCCGCCTGTGCGTTACGGCTCATGACGCACACGCCTCGGACTCAGAGCGGGCGGACCGGGCCCGCACGCGGATCGGAGAGCCGGTGAGCTGACGCACCGACACCTCCAGCAGGACGTGAAGCGGACTCAAAGTGGCCCCCCACAGGAGCATCCGGCCCGATTGCCGGACCACGGTTCTAGATCTGACGAACCGATTTGTGAGCATAGCCGATAGCGGATAGTGAACGGTCATAGCTATAACTGACGCCGTGATGGCGCTCAGGTGTCGCGTCCGCCTCGCCGCGGGCCGGTTGTGCGACGATGGCCATCGCGATGACCTTCCCGGGCGAGACCCTCACCGTGCACATCATCCCCCGGGCCGATACCGCGCTCGGATTCACCCGGCTTCCCCCGCGGCGATCCGTGGTCACGATCCATGCGGGTTGGTCGCGGCCGCGGGAGTTCCCGCCGCAACTCTTCCGGGACGTCAGATTTCCGAACTTTTGTCGAGTTATTTCCATCCCGTCGCTTCACACTGGACCTATCACGCCGCGCCGAACCGCCGGGCAACTCCCACCCGCCGGTCAATTCCGCCTCGCCAAACTCTCCGGCGACCGGGCGGCCGACGGCCTGCCGCCGCCCCCCGGAAGAACGTTCGTCCTGCCGTGATCGTCCCCGATCCGACCACCCGGCGCGGCCGCCACGCCCCTCGCCCGGCCGGTACCGCCGCGCCCCGCGCTCACCCCCACCGGCGGCGAAATCGCCAACGGCCGCACGCGCCGGATCAACGGTGGATCCCGGCTGGTCCTGCGCCGCGCGCAACGCCGCCTGCTCGACATCATGTTCCCGCGCCAACCGGCGAAGCAGAACGAACCAGACCGGAGCAATAGCCCAGAATGCAAGGTTGAATCCGATCACCGCACCTCGGGCCTCGCCGAGAACCGCCCCGAGGATGGGGAATCCGAGCAACATCGGGGCGAAGGCCGCGTTCAGCCGAAATGTGATCTTGGTCTTACCGAGCGCGTAGGCCATGCAGGCCGGGCCCACCGGGACCGCCGCGGCGAGATAGTGCAGGATCGACAGCCCCAGGATGTCCTTCGTCCCGGCCCAGGTGTCGCCCAGCAGGGCCTGGCCGTAGCGATCCGGCAGGAAGTAGAAGATCAGGCTCCAGACTGCGCCGATCGCGACGACCAGCCCGGACAGTGCATACGCCACCCGCTCACGGTCTCGTGCGTTCATCGAGGTCCGTTTGGACAGCTCGGGCAGGGCGAAGCTCACCACCCCGACCCCGACCACGGTGGTCGGGCCGAGCAGCGTCCGCGCGCCCTGCAGCGCGCCGATCGTCGACAGCGACCCGACCGACCCGACCGCCCCGATCGCCAGCATCGACGTCTGCAGGGCGCCCTGCACCGTGATGAACTCCGCCGCCAGGTACGTCGAGTCCGTCCTGTTCTCCGTCAGCCATCTTCTGGTCGCACCGGGCGATGGCCAGAAGCCGGCCTGGACGACACCGATCAGAGCCGCGACCAGGGCCGCGGCCCCCCAGGCCAACACCAGCGGAGACGACTCGGCCACCCCCCGGTGGACGAGCAGCCAGATCCCGAACACCTGGACGACCGCCCACATGACATCGTTGAGGAACGCCCCGAACGGCCGTCCCATGGCGAAGAAGACGTACCGCCAGGCATCTTGCAGGAGCAGGCCGGGCAGCACGAAACCCATCGCCGACAGCGACGACCCCACCGGCCCACCGACGCCGAGGCCGATGCCGATGCCGACGAACACCACCCCGACGCCGATGCCGAAGGCAAACGACGATCCGGTCGTGGCCGAGGCGGCCGACCGGAACGACGACGGCGTCGAGCCCGAGTAGTGCATGCTCAGCGGCAGGCAGGTCGCACCCCGACACAACCCGATCACAATGGCGAACAGCGTGTAGGCGATACCGAACGCGCCATACTCGACGTCGCTGACCTGGCGCGCGATGAGGAACGAGATCGCGGCGTTCGTCGCGCTGGAGACGGCCTGGTCGGCGAGGGTCCAGACCGCCTTCGACCGGGTACTGGGGCTGCCCCCGTCCCCGCCTGGGCCGAGTCCTCGATCGGGATCGTCGGCCTCATCAAGATCAGCGCTGCCGGCACGGCGGGCCCGGTCGGCACCGCGGGCCCGGTCGTCGACCACCCCGCCGGCGTCGGCCCGCCGCCGCGCCGCGCCGCCCGCCCGCGCGCCACGCCGATCGATGAGCCCGGTGTCCGGATCGTCGACGAGGTCCCCGTAGCCCGCGACGGTGGCCGCCGGATCCGACCGGGCGCCGGGACGCGGCCGGCCAGGCAACGACCCGCGGGAGACCACCTGGGTGGACTCCGCGTCCGACGGGGCGACGCGGCGGCGGCGGCGCGAGTGGGGTGCGGGCTCCTCGACCCGGGCGATGACCTCGGTCTGTTCGATGCGCAGGCGGTGCTGCAGGACGCTCAGGTCGATCGTCGAGGTGATCGAGTGCGGCAGCGGGCTACCGCCAGACAACCGGCGCAGCCCTGGCAGCGCCGAGGTCCCCGGCGAGGTTGGGCTCGCGCCCACCCCACCCCCGCCGCCTGGCGCCCCCGGCTGTTGCCTCGTCCCTGACGCCGGGGCCGCGACCGGGACCGGGACCGGAAGCGGGGCCGGGGCCGGATCGGGAGGAGGCCCGGCTCCGGAGGTCGGGGCCGGGGGCGCGGACGGCGTCCGACGAGGATCGGGCGGCCCGCCAGCCCACGGCCCGGCCCCGGAGCGGTCGGGTTGTCGCTCGCCCGGGGCCGGTCCCATGCGGTCGGGGGACGGGCCCCAGAGCGCCGCCACGGGACGCCCGTCCGGGCCGGTTCGCCAACCGGGCGCTGGTAGGCGGGACGGCGAAGGCTGCAGCGGAGCCGGAGCCGGCGAGGACGGAGCCGGCGAGGACGGCGGCGCGGCCCAGGTCTGCGGCGGGATGGGCGTCGACACCTCGAAGTCCACGTACGCCGGTTGGTGAGCGCGAGTGGGGCCGCGCTGGGCGCCAGCCGCCGGGGATCCGTCCGGCGCCGGCGCCCCCGGCCGGGGGGCGTAGGGAGTCTGCTCAACGGGGCGCGGATCCGCGGGCGGCGGATCCTCCGGCCAGCCCGAGGACCAGAGGTCCACGTCGATGCCCGTCATGCTCGCTCTCCCGACCGACGACGCCGGACCGGCGCCCGCGACCCGGCTGGCCGCGGGCGGAGATGACGACGACCCGACACCACGATGCAGGACCCGCCTACAGCACAACCGGCCGGGGTACTGGCACGATGAAGGAACCGCCGCGCGCGGCGTACTCCGCCTGCTGGGCGATGATCTCTCTCTTCACGTTCCAGGCCAGTAGCAGCAGGTAGTCGGGCTGACGCTCCAGCAGGACCGCGGGGTCGAGGATCGGCAGCCGCGCCCCGGGGATGTACTTGCCCTGTTTGTGGACATTGCGGTCGACCACGAAGTCGATGAGATCCGTGGTGATGGCGCTGGAGTTCAGCAGCGTCGCGCCCTTGGCCGCGGCGCCGTAGGCGGCGACCGTCTTACCGTCGGCGCGCAGCGAACGCAGCAGCGCGACCAGCTCCTCCTGCACCGTGCGCACGTCGTCGGCGAAGGTGGCGTACCGCGCGAAGGAGTCGAGGCCGCCGGCTCGCTCGACGTCGAGCACGGCGGCGACCGACTCGGCCGGCTCGGCGGCCGCGGCGTGCTGCAGGCTCCAGCGCAGCGTCCCGCCGTGCAGTTCGGGGAACTCCTGGACGCCGACGAGCGCGAGGCTGTGGCGACGCATGAGGGCGTCCACCGCGATGGTGGAGAAGTAGCAGAAGTGCTCGTGGTACACCGTGTCGAACTCGGTGTGGGCCAGCAGGGCCCCGACGCCGGGGTTCTCGACGTCGACGAGCCCGCCGTCCGCGAGCAGGATCGAGAAGCCCTCGACGAAGCTGTTGAGGTCGGGGACATGGGCCATCACGTTGTTCGCGATGATCACGTCGGCCCGCAGGCCCTCCGCGACGAGCTGGCGGGCCAGCTCCGCGCCGAAGAACTCCTCGCGGGTCGGCACGCCGGCCTCGCGGGCCGCGGCGGCCGGACCGGGCGTCGGCTCGATGCCGAGCACCGGGATGCCCCGCTCGACGAACGCCTTGAGCAGGTAGCCGTCGTTGCTGGCCACCTCGACGACCAGGCTGTCCGGGCCGAGGTCGCGGCTGGCGATCAGATCGATGACGTGCTTCTCGGCGTGCCGGACGAGCATGTCCGAGAACGAGGAGAAGTACGGGTAGTCCTCGTCGAAGATCTCCTCCGCGGGCAGCTCGTGGGTGAGCTGGACCAGCGCGCACGACTCGCAGAAGCCGACCTCGAGCGGGAACGAGGGGTCGGTGGCGTCGAGGGCGTCGGCGCGCACCAGGCGGTTCGCGATGGGCGTCGACCCCAGCGAAAGGAACAGCCGCGGGGCCGCACCGCCGCAGGACCGGCAGGCGGTGACCGGCGTGGCGATGCCGCCGGAGGCGGCCGGCGACTGGTTCGCGTCGGCCGCGACGGTTGCGCTACCGCCCTGGGCCGGGGTTCCGGATGACATGCGCGCTCCCCTTGATGAGATGTCGCCGAGCGGCGTGGTGACCGCACATCCGCCGCAGGGATGTGACAGTCCGGAAACAATCTGTTTGCCACGGCACCAGGGTCAGGTGCCGTGTCGCCCTCGCAGGTCGCGAGGGCACCGCCCACACACCCACCGGCGTTGAGTTTCGCAGGCCACGGGAGTGACCAGACAACGGGGGGTGGCGGCGGTGACAACGGATTCAGACCGGGGCGCCGGTGGCGCCGAAAACGTGAACGGCCGGCCCGTCCGCGAGCAGCGGCCAGGCGCGGTCCTTGTCGGAGATCACCGACACCGGCAGCGGCCAGGCGAGGCCGAGGCGCGGGTCGTCGAAGCGCAGCCCGCGGTCGTGTCCCGGGGTGAAGGGGACGTTCATCTGGTACGTGGCCTCGGTGGCGTCGGCCAGCGTCTGATAGCCGTGGGCGAGGCCCGCGTCGATGAACAGCGCCCGGTGGTTGTCGGCGGACAGCTCGACCGCGACGTGACGCAGGTACGTCGGCGAGTCGGTCCGGGGATCGACCACGACGTCGAGCAGCGCGCCGCGGGTGCAGCGGACCAGCTTGGTCTCGCGCACGGGCTCCCCGGCCCAGTGCAGGCCGCGGATCGTGCCCGCCGTGGTGTTGTAGGCGACGCTGCACTGGGCCACCTCGATGGCGAGCCCCGCGGCCGCGAACTCCTCGGCGCAGAACGTCCGGGCGAACAGGCCCCGGGCGTCGGTGAACGCCTCGACGTCGACGATCCACACCCCGGCGATCGCCGTCGGGGTGACGATCACGGGTGCGCCCAGAACAGGTCGGCGTCGAGCCGGCCGGTGCCGATCAGGTACTGGAGCTGCTTGAGCCGGGTGTGCCCGCGGCCGGTGAAGGTCTCCGCGTCGAGCTGGATGCGGCTGAACACCTCATGCAGCTGCTGGGCGCCGCGCAGCGCGTTCCAGTCGCAGGAGAACCCGGGCAGGGTGCTCGCGATCTTGTCGAAGGACACCCGGTAGCTGCGGTTGTCGCCGCCGTTGTCGCCGAAGCTCAGCTTGCAGCCGGTGAAGACGCTGGCGACCGCGTCGGCGATCTCCTTGACCTGGTAGTTCTGCTCGCTGTCGCCCACGTTGAAGATCTGGTTGTGGACGACGTCGCGCGGCGCGGCCAGGGCGAGGCGGATCGCCTTCGCGATGTCCAGGCCGTGGACCAGCGGACGCCAGGGGGTGCCGTCCGAGGTCATCGCGATCTCGCCGGTGGTCCAGGCAACACCGGCGAGGTTGTTCAGCACGATGTCGAACCGCTGCCGCGGCGAGGCGCCGTAGGCGGTGGCGTTGCGCAGGAACGTCGGCGAGAACGAGTCGTCGGCCAGCGCAGCGACGTCGCGCTCCACGTAGACCTTGCACTCGGCGTACGGGGTCTGCGGGTCGACCGGCGAGGTCTCGGTGACGTCCTCGCCGGTCGCCACGCCGTAGACGCTGCACGACGACATGTAGACGAACCGCTCGACACCAGCCTGCTTGGCGAGGTTCGCCAGCCGCACCGAGCCGAGATGGTTGACCTTGTACGTGACGTCCGGTGCGAGCGCGCCGAGCGGGTCGTTGGACAGCTCGGCCATGTGCACCACGGCATCGACGCCCGCAAGATCGTCGACGGTGAGGTGGCGCAGGTCCTTGTCGAGGGTCAGCGGGATCCGGTCCGTCCCGCGGTACAGCCAGCCGTACTTGTAGTAACCGGTGTCCACGCCGACGACCTCGTGGCCGTCGCGCATCAACTCGGGCGCGAGCAGGCACCCCAGGTACCCCTCCGTGCCCGTCACGAGCACCTTCATCCGCGAGTCCTCTCCATGTCGGCCGCGGGGTGGCCCGATCGGGCCAGACGGTCCGGCTTCAAACCGTACCGACTCGGTCCCGCCGCCCGACCGGCGACATCCCGCGCCCCGACCGCCGACATCCCGCGGCGGCCCCGAGCCCCGCGCGGTCGGCACGCCCGGCCACCAGCCGCGCAAGGCCTCGTCATCCCCCGTCACCGAAGGTTGACGGACGGAAGGCGCCTACGGGTCGCTACCACGGTCGGTACGACCTCGCCCCCTCACCCGCGCATCGCCGTACCAACCGATCTGCGACCAGAGACGAGGGAACCCCGGCGGAGGGAGTCCCGGTCGGCGATGGCCGATACTGCCGAGGCGCAGCCGGTTGCGGTGCGCTCTGCACGGTCCGAACCCTGAAACCGTGCACTGCGCACCGCAACGCGCACTGCGCACCGCCACTGACCTGGCCAGGACTGGCCCACCCGCCGCTCCTGGCCCGGCTCGCCGTGGTGATGCAGCGGCAGCCTGGGCCGCGGCGGTCCGGGCTACGGCGGTCCGGGCTACGGCGGTCAGCGGACGGGGGGTCTCATGACTCGGGCGGGGGCCGCGAAGACGGTGGAGCCGGCGGGGACGTCCGTCATGACAATCGAGCCGGGGCCGATGCGGGCGTCGTCGCCGATGGTGATGGCGCCGAGGAGATGGACGCCAGGGGCGAGCTCGACCCGGCGCCCGATCCTCGCCACGTCCTGCAGCGACGCCGACCCGCCGGCGTAGCCGATGGTCAGGTTGTACCGCAGGGTGCAGTCGTCGCCGATCTCGCAGTACGGCGGGACCAGGATCGCCTGGTGGTGGCCGATGTGGACCCGCCGGCCGAGCCGGGCCTTCTCGGACAGCTCCGCCCCGTACAGGTTCCGAATGACCAGGTTGTTGAGCACCTTGTAGGCCACGGTGACCACGACGCGCAGGGGCTGGCGCCGGGTACGCCGCCACTGCCCGAGGCGGTAGACCGCGAGCACGTGCAGCCCCGGATGGGCGAGCGAGCCATAGTGCCGCCGGAAGTCCTCCCGCAGAATCTCCCGCAGGCCCAGCTCGGACGCCTCCCTGCGGTCGGCCGGCGCGGCACCCGTCGGGGCGGGTGCCGCGACCGCGGCGGCCTCAGTGGACACGGCTGAGCTCCTCGATGTGTTCGCGCAGGTCGCCGACGGTGGTGAAGCTGGCGAGCCGGTCGTCGGCGATCTGGATCGAGAACTCCCGCTCGACGGCGTAGATCAGGTTGATGTGCGCGAGCGAATCCCAGCCGGGGACGTCGGCAGCGGTCGTCGTGTCGGCGACGATGAGGTCGTCGTCACTGAAGATCTCCCGGAAGATCTGCTGGAGGCGATCCTGCACCATCACCTGGGCACCTCTTCTTCCATCCTGCGGTCCTGCGGCCGCGCCTGGGCGAAAACGTGGGGAGACAGGTCGGCGGGTGGCACGCCCGGTTCGATGACGCGCATCAGGCCGGGCGTCGCATACGGCGCGTCCACGGCGCGGGACCAGCGGGTGGTGCCCGGCGCAGACGGATCGTGATCGTCCGGTACCGGCAGAACATCCGGTACCAGCGGAACGTCCGGCGCGTCCAGCCGGGTGAAGCCGAGGCGTTCGTAGAGGTCGGCGACCAGGGCGTTCTTCGCCGACGGTCGGTACTCGCCGACGACCCGGGCGAGCCCGCGCCGGCGCGTCTGCGCGAGGATTCAGCCCGGCGACCTCGTCCTCCAGGGTCCGGCCGATCACCCGGCAGCTCATCAGCCAGGTGTCGACGGCCAGGGCGTCGCCGACCTCGACGGCGATGACCACGGCGACGAGGCCGTGGTCGGCGAACCGGTCGGCGAGGCGGACGCAGAGCACGACCGTGGCGGGGTCGGCGGCCAGCCGGGCGATCTCGTCGGCGCCTCGGCGCCGCCCGGTCAGGTTAAACTGGTTGGTCTTGCCGACGAGCTGGGCGACCCGGGGCAGGGTCAGCTCGTCGAGCGCGACGACGGTGGCCGTCATGTCCAGTCCCCGGTGGAACTCCGCCAGCGAGCCAGCCGCGGCCTCGGCGGCGGCGAGTTCGGCCCGGGCCCGGTAGGTCGCCGTCCGCGCGGTGTCCTCCGCGGTGAACGCCGTGGTCTCGAAGAACGGGTAGTCGGCCAGCGCCCGGACGTAGCCGTGCGGGTCGGCGGGCAACGCGAGGACGTCGACCTCGCCGACGAGCTGGCGCACCGCCTCGCGCTCGACCGGGTTGTCGTCGACGAAGACGAGGGAATCGAGGCCGAGACCGAGGTCGGCGGCGATTCGGCGCAGCTGGGTCGGCTTGTCGTCCCAGCAGGCGCTGAAACTCGCGATATCGCCCAGACGCAGCCGCATGGCGGGGTGACGCTCGAACGCCTCCTTCCCCTCGGCGTCGTTGTTCTTCGAGCAGACGGCGAGCACGACGCCGCGGTTTTTCAGTTCGACGACATAGTCCTGGAAGGCGGCGAAGGCCTCGCCGACGGCACCGTCGCCGAGCGCGATGCCGGTGAGCCCCTCCTCCCCCAGCACACCGCCCCACAGCGTGTTGTCGAGGTCGAGGACGAGGCACTTGCGGCTCACCCCGAGCTGCGCGCCGATCACCGCCGCGGTATGCCGGGCCAGCAGCGGCACCTGCGCGAACGACACCGCCTGCTTGGAGCGGTGCCAGTAGCGGGCGTCGAACCAGGCCCGTTTGCCGACGTCGGCGGCCAGGCGCTCGCAGTCGACCAGACCGATCCCGTCGCCGGCCACGCGGCCGAGTTCGGCGTTGACCCGGGCGAGCAGGGTCGGGCGGGCACCGCCGGTGCGCAGCGCCAGATGCCCGAGGGCGATCTCGCCGGGGACGGCGAAGGTGTGCTGGACGACCCGGGCGCCGCAGCGGGCGCGGATCATCTCCCACAGCGACGTCCAGCAGCGCACCTCGGCGGCGACCGCGACGTCCGGCTCGTCGGCGACGGCCGGCTCATTCGCAATCGTTGGCAGGGCCGCCCCGCCGGCGTGCACGGCGAGCACGACCACGTCCGGCACGAAGCGGTAAGCCCGCTACCGGGGTCCAGAATCTCCTGGCGGTACTGCCCGTAGCCGCACTCGTAGATCTCGACGGCGACCCCCGCCCGCGCGGCCGCGAGCGGCAGCAGGGCCGCGAACTGGGACGTCGTGTAGCTACCGAGGACAGCGACCCGAGCCGCGCGCGGCAGCGGCGCGGCGGCGGGCAGGCAGCGGCGCAGCACGCCGGCCGCCGCCGACCAGGCGGCGAGGTCGCCGTCGGTGTCGGTGAGTGCCAGCGCCCAGCGCACCGCCCCGGCCGGGTCCCCGGCGCGCTCGTGCGCGACGGCGAGGTCGCGACACAGCGCGGCGGTCGGGATCTCGCTGGCGGCGGCGAGTGCGGTCAGCTCGGCGACCCGCCCGTCGCGCGACGGCGCCTGCCGGGTCCGGTCAGGCTCGTCCCCCACACCCGCGTCCCCTGGTTCGATCATCCTTGCGGCCCCCTCTCGTGGTAGCCCGTCACGGCACCCCCGCATCCGGCCACCCAAGCTCTACCCTCACGTGAGAGTTGTTTCGAACAGAGTGGCGGGGAGGGCGGCGGCGATATCGACCCGATATCCGCGGCACCGACAGGAACATCTCGGATCTCCCGGCCGATATCCGGCATTTGGCGAGCCTCCGAGCCGCCCCCCGGAAGGCGACGGCGACCAGTCCGACCCGCCCGCGGCGCGCCGGCAGGTGCGCGACACCAGGTCAACGCAGGTCGATTTATCCATTTGTCGACAACAGTCCGCTTAGAACCGACAATGCGGAAAACTGCCTCACACGGTGACGCCGACCGCACCATTTCCGCCCGGCCCACCCGTCATCCCCCTCAGCGCGCCGAGTGGCACGTCCCGGGAGGCAGGACCCCCCTCATACGACCCCGCGCCATGCCCCGCGGTCCCACCGGGACGCAGCCCCGCGGTCTCCTCCGAGCGGTGGCGGCCGTCCTGGCCCTGCTGGTCGGGTCCGCCCTCGGCGTGCCGCTACTCGCCGCTCCGGCCACCGCCGCCGCCCCCGCGCCCGCGCAGGGCTCGCAGTGGTACCACGCGGTGCTCGGGCTCGCCCAGGCGCAGCGGATCAGGCAGGGCGCCGGGGTGGTGGTCGCGGTCATCGACGGCGGGGTGGACGCCGACCATCCCAAGCTACGGGGCCAGGTCCTGCCCGGCGCCGGCGTCGGGCCGGAAGCGGCTCCCGACGGGCGGCGCGACGATGATCCCGACGGCCACGGCACCGCGATGGCGGGCCTGATCTCGGGACGCAACGACAACGGCCCGCCGGAGGTGCGCGGCATCGCTCCGGCCGCCCGGATCCTGCCCATCTCGACCGGCGCCGAGGCGGACTCGACGGAGGTCGCCCGCGGCATCCACCTGGCCGTCGACCTCGGCGCCGACATCATCAACCTCTCCCTCGGCTCGCTCGGAACCGCGACCCCCGACGAGCGCGAGGCGGTCGCCTACGCCTTCGCCCACGACGTGGTCGTGGTCGCCTCCGCCGGCAACGCGGAGACCGGCGACCGGCGACCGACGACCGGCGAGATCAACTCCCCGGCGAACATCCCCGGCGTCGTCGCCGTCACCGGCTCGACCGCACGGGGCGGCTTCTGGCGCGGCTCATCGCTGGGCGCGCGGGCCGTCATCGCCGCCCCGGCCCCGGGCATCCGGGCGCCCGTGCCGACCAGGGTCTCCCCGGACGGCCTGGACACCGGCGCCGGCACCTCGAACTCGGCCACGATCGTCTCCGGCGTGGTCGCGCTCATCCGGTCGGCCCGCCCCGACCTGGACGCGCCCAACGTCATCAATCGGCTCATCGCCACCGCGCGGGACGCCGGACCGCCGGGACGCGACATCGAGTTCGGTTTCGGCATCGTCGACCCCGGCGCGGCGTTGACCCGGCCGGTGTCGGTCGTCGCCACCAACCCCCTGCTGGCCACCCCGACCCGCTCGGGCGGCTCGGGCGGCGGCGGTGGCCTCGGCTCCCCGGCCGCCGCGTCGGCGGGACCGCCGACGGGGACCGACGGGCGAGCGGCACCGGCGGACGGCGCGGCCTCGCCCCTGGGCGCGGCCGCCGATGCATCCGCCGACCCCGGCGGCCCGGCGGCCGCGGACGGCGGGCCGGGCCAGGGCCGCGACGGCACCGCCGCGACGGCGGCCGGCGGCCCGGCGGCCGGGGGCGGCCCCGGCCGCGGATCTCCGGGCCACCGCGGCGTCGCCCGCGTCACACTGGCCTGGGTCGGCGGCCTGGCCCTTGCCGTCTGGTCGGGCGGCCTGATCGGCGTCGGCGCGCATCTGCTGTCCACCCGACGAACCACGACAGGCCGACGGTCGCACGGCCACTCCTAACATGGCCACATGACACACGCGCTCCTGGACGAGCTGTCCTGGCGTGGACTCATCCACGACAGCACCGATCCCGCCGAGCTACGGGAACACCTCGACGGCGGCAGGCGGCGCTGCTACATCGGTTTCGACCCGACCGCCCCGTCGCTGACCATCGGCAACCTGCTACCCATCACGCTGCTGATCCGGGCCGCCCGGACCGGACTCGGTGCCGTCACCCTGTTCGGGGGCGGCACCGGCCTGATCGGCGACCCGTCCGGCAAGTCCGCCGAGCGCACCCTGCTCACCGTCGAGGACGTGCGGGCCAACGTGACGCGGCACCGCGAGATCATGGAGACGATCTTCGGGCGGGCGCTGGCCGCCGGCCAGATCCCCGCCTTCGTCGACAACGGCGACTGGCTCGGCGGCCTCGGCATGATCGAATTCCTGCGAGACGTCGGCAAGCACTTCCCCGTCACCGAGATGATCAGGCGGGACTCGGTCCGCCGCCGCCTCGACGACCCCGACGTCGGCCTGACCTACACCGAGTTCAGCTACTCACTGTTGCAGGCGTACGACTACCGCCGGCTGTGCGAGGACCATGGCGTCACGCTTCAGATGGGAGCGTCGGACCAGTGGGGCAACATCGTCGCCGGGATCGACTACGTGCGCCGCGTGCTGCGGACCCAGGTGCACGGGCTGACCTGCCCGCTGCTGCTGCGCGCGGACGGCACGAAGTTCGGCAAGTCGGAGAAGGGCGCGGTGTGGCTGACGGCCGACCGCACCTCGCCCTACACGCTGTACCAGTTTTTGATCAACCTGTCGGATGACGAGGCACGACGGTTCGCGCTGTTCTTCTCGCTCACCGACCGCGAGCCGCTGGAGCGGCTGTTCGCCGAGCATGCCGAGGCGCCGGGCCGCCGCGCGCTGCAGCGCCATCTCGCCCGGGAGATGACGGCGCTCATGCACGGCCAGCCCGCCATCGACGCCGCCGAGGCGGCGTCCGCGGCGCTGTTCAGCGGCGATGTGAAGGCGATCGGGGCGGACCTGATCTCGGACGTGTTCGCCGACGTGCCGACGGTCACCGAGCCGCTGGCCCGGCTCACGGTCGACGGCGGCTGGCCCGTCGTCGACCTTCTGCTCGCCACCGGCCTGGCCAGCAGCCGCCGCGACGCCCGCGAGCACCTCGGCAACCGCGCCGTGCTGGTCAAC
The DNA here is from genome assembly GCF_902806485.1 of Candidatus Frankia alpina. Taxonomy (GTDB): domain Bacteria; phylum Actinomycetota; class Actinomycetes; order Frankiales; family Frankiaceae; genus Frankia; species Frankia alpina. The sequence continues at coordinate 23,748 of NZ_CADCWT010000012.1, forward strand.
GGCGACCGGGTCGACGCGGTAGCCACCGTGACCGAGAAGGACCTGCTGCACGGCTCGGTGATCCTCGTCCGCCGCGGGCGCCGCGAGTGGCGAGTCGCCCGCTTCGCCTAGGGGGCGGGCGGCCCGACGAGCAGCCCCTTGATGTAGGCGGCGTGCTCGTCGGCCACCGCCTTCTTACCCCGGGCGCGGGAGAGCACCGTGCGCCCGGCGTACCCGGCCACGAGCATCGAGCGCATCACGTTCACCCGGGTCGGGGCGTTGTGTTTACGCAGGTAACGGACCATGGACGCGCCGCGCATCTGGAGCATCCAGGTCTTGCCCGCGCCGCTGCCGCCGGCGCCGTGCGGCACCAGCAGGTCGGTGTGCAGCTTCTGGTGCAGGCCGGCCTCGCGGATCGCCCGGCCGAGCGCCATGTCCTCGTTGTAGACGTAGAACGTCTCGTCGAAGCCGCCCAGCTCGAGGAACACCGAACGGCGCACGGCCATGCAGGCGCCGGTCAGCCACTCGGGGTTCATCGGCCGGCCGGGGGTCGGGCGCGCGAACAGCGCCGAGGTCGGCGCCACCTTGTGCGCGCCGAGGACGTGCAGCAGCACCCGCCGCGGCGTCGGCTCCCATCCGCCGTTGCCGAGTTCGGGCCGGTTGTCGTGGCCCTTCATCGTCGCGGCGCTGGTGACCAGCTCCGGGTCGGCGAGCAGGTCGTCGACGAGCACATCGATGACGTCGACGGTGGGCCGGCTGTCCGGGTTACCGAGGACGATGTAGTCGTACCTCGACGATCGGATGCCCATGTTCGCGGCCTTCGCGAACCCCTTGCCGCCGCCGGAGTCGAGATAGCGGGCGTTCGGCCGATCCACGAGCAGCTCGTCGACCCGGTCGACGCCCTTTGCGTTGTCGATGACCACCACCGGCATGTCCAGCGGCAGCGTGGCGAACAGTTCCTCGAGTTGTTCCCGGCTGTGATAGCTGACCAGCACGAGCTCGTACTGCCACGTGGACCGCTTGGGTTGGTCGACCGACACGGCGGCACGCTCCTCACTACGTGTGTTCACGCGAGATTCCGATGCACCGTACGGCCCCGGCTGCCGACGGTACTTGCCTGCAGGCCTCGGTTCAGCTGCCGGCCGACGTCAGCGCACTGGACGAGGTGGCCGAGCCCGTCGAACCCTTCGAACCCGCCGGGGCGGTTCCGTCCGGTGCACCGGCGCCGGAGGGCGGGGCGACCGGCTGGCGATCCGGCTTCGGCCACACGGCCGGGCGGTCCCGGGCGGCGAAGCGGCGCACCCCGCCGAGCGCGACGGCCTGCAGGAAGAAGACCTGTGCGACCAGCCGACTGGGCCCCGGCGGTGTCCGCCCGGTCATCAGCGCGGCGGTGCTCGCCGCACCGGCGGCGTTGCCGGCCAGGAACACCCGGGCAGCCGAGCTGTGGCGAGCGGCCGGGACGGCCATGGCGATGAGGACGACGTGCGCCACCGGCCCGAACGACGAGCGGACCAGCCGATGCCCCCACAGCTGCGGGGTGACCGGCAACGCTCCCGGCACCAGCGTCGCCCGGCGGCGCCAGAGCATGTCCAGGTTGCCGGCGACGATCCGGGTCCGCCGCTCCCACTCGCCGGTGTAGTCGGGGGTCGCCGACTCAGTCGAGTACGCCTCGGGCTCGTAGACGACCCGCAACCCGCCCTCGAGGATGTCGAGGGCGAGCCAGGCGTCGTCGACCACCGTGTCGGCGGGCAGCGGCCGGAACGCCTGCCGGCGGAAGGCCAGCATCTCGCCGACGACGCCGATCGTCGCGCCCGTCGCCGACTCGCGGCGCTTCAGCCACGACTCGAACTTCCAGTAGAAGCCCTGGGCGCCGTCCGGGTCGTCGACCTGCTTCTCGCCCGCGACCGCGCCGACGGTCTCATCGGTGAAGTGGCGGGCGGCGGCGCGCAGCGCGCCGGGTGCGAGCACCGCGTTGGCGTCGGTGAGCACGACGATCTCGTGGGAGGCGGCGGCGACTCCGCGGTTGACCGCGCGAGCCTTGCCCAACCGCTCGCCGGAGGACAGCACCCGCACGCCGGTCCGGCGCGACGCCTCGGCCGTCTCCGGGTCGTCCGCGACGACGATGACCTCCATCGGCCCGGGATAGTCAGTGCCGGCAAGTTCATCCAGTTTCGTCGCGATGACCGCCGATTCCCGGTACGCGGAGACGACGACGCTCAGCCCCGGCCAGATCTCGGGCTCCGGTGGTGTCGCCGGTTCCAGGCCACGGCTGCGCAGTCCGATATAAACTGGATACAGAACGTGACCGTAAACAGTTACGGCTCCGAGCGCCGCGGCGGCGGCTCCTCGGCCGATGGTCCGGACACCTGTCATGACTGTAACCGTAGCGTTCCATCGGCACGCCACGGCAAACGGCTCCGGGCCCATCGGTTCACGCGATTGACCCCATGACGCTGCGCGGCCGTGATGCGCGGCCTTGACCTGCACTGCCGTCCGATCCGCGGGGACCACTAACCGGGACACGACGGCCCGGTCACCGCGGCGACGTTGTGCGGCCACAACCACGCATCGACATTCGGCGGGCATACGAAACCACCCGGTTTATTCACGGGCATGCGATGTCATCGTGACCGTAGGGCCACGCCTTGGATTCCACCGCCGGGCGACCGGGCGGCCCCTCCCCCATGTGGGTGAACCCGGGTCGTTAGAGTGGGACCGGTGAGCGACTCCACGCGCTGGATCGTCGTTGTCGAGGAACCGTTTCTCCCGGCGGACGCCGGCGGCCGGGTGGAGACATTCAGCTTCCTCACTGCGGCCTCCGCCGCGGGTATTCGGATGCAGATCCTGGTTCCCTCGCGCGAGGATCTGGACATCGCCGCCTACGAGGAGGCGGTTCCCGGCTCGGCGGTGATCCGGCTGCCTCGGGACGACAGCCCGCGCGCCCACCTGACGTCGAGGCCGTTCATGCACGCCTCCCGACCGGTCGGCCCGCTGCGGCGCGCCCTGGAGTCCACGCCCCCGCAGGCCGACGCGGTGATCAGTTACAGCTGCCGGTCGTCGCATCTCGGCGAGGAGATCGCCCGAATCTGGAAGCTGCCGCACCTGGTGCGCGCGCACAACGTCGACTCGGAATTCTTCCGGGTGCTGGCCCGCAGCAGCTCCGGCCCCCGGGGCGTGGCCTACGAGCTCGAGTACCACAAGCTGCGCCTCGCCGAACTGGCGATGCACCACTCGCCCCTGGTCACCTGCATCGCCGACATCTCGCTGGAAGATCACGAGTGGCGGCGCACCCGGGCGAGCGTGCCCACGTTCCACCTGCCGCCGTTCCTGCCCGTGGGTGCGCTGCGGGCGACTGCCTCCACCACACCGGCCGCGGCGGCCGGCACGGCCGCCGACCAGCGGCTGATCTTCGTCGGTTCGCTGGACACCCCGACGAACATCGAGGCGCTGCGCTGGTTCCTCGGGGGATGCTGGCCGACGATCCGGGTCCACCATCCGAAGTCGATCTTTCAGGTGGTGGGACGGCGCCCGGAGGACGGCCTGGCCGCGTGGCTCGCCGGCTTCGACGGCGTCGAGCTGCACACCGACGTGCCCAGCGTCGCCGGTTACCTCACCGCGGCGACATTGTCGGTGAACCCGATGCGCTCCGGCTCCGGCGTGAACATCAAGGCCATCGAGGCGATGGCGACCGGTATCCCGGTGGTGAGCACCCCGACCGGCAGCCGCGGGCTGGGCTGGACCCCCGGCGTCGACCTGCTGGTCGCCGACGAGCCGAGCGCCTTCGCCGCCGCCGCGTGCGAGCTGCTGGACAACCCGGGGCGGGCGACCGAGATCGGCCTCGCCTGCCGGGCCTTCGTCCGCCGCGAGCTCGACCACGCGGCGCTGATCGGCCGCATTCAGGAGCACCTGACGCCATCCTGAACGGCGGGCGGGGCGGGGGCCGGAGGCGCCCCCCGTCAGAGCAGGGCGTGGAAGCGATTCTGCGTCGACTCCAAGCCGTCGGTGATGAGCATTTCAGCCGAGTCGGCGGCATGCTCCAACAACAGCGGCAGCTCGCGCCGCTCTGCCGTGCCGAAATCCCGCAGCACGAAATCGGCCGCGTCCATCCGGCCCGGCGGGCGACCGATGCCGACCCGAACCCGCAGGTAATCGCGGGTACCGAGGGCGGAGGAGATCGACCGCAACCCGTTGTGGCCGTTCTCCCCGCCGCCGCGCTTGAGCCGGACCGCCCCGAACGGGATATCCAGCTCGTCATGCACGACGATGACCCGGACTGGATCGATCTTGTAGAAGGTGCGCACCGCCGAGACGGGCCCACCGGAGAGGTTCATAAAGGACAGCGGGCGAGCGAGGACCGCACGCGCACCGGCGAGGCGGACCTCGGCGACGTCCGCCCGGGAACGGTGCGACTTCAGCCGCGACCCGGCTCGCTCCGCGAGCAGGTCGACGACCATGAAGCCGGCGTTGTGGCGGTTACCCGCGTAACCCGGGCCCGGATTACCCAGTCCGACGACGAGCCACGGCCCGTCGTCGGTCGGCACGTTCGTCATCGACAGCTCATCCGCAGATCATCGGCAGGTGACGAGAGACGAGGAGGTCGACAGGGAGAACCGTCCACCTCAGGCGGACGCGCTCGCCACGCCGGCCTCCTCGGTCGCCTCCGTGGTCTCGCCGAGCTCCGCGTCCTGCTGGGCGACGGTCCGCTTGGCCAGGCACTGCACGACGACCAGGTCGGGATCGGCGTCGAGCTCGGCGCCCTCGGGCAGCGGCAGCTGGCGGGCGAACACGGCGGTGCCCGGCTCCAGGCCGGTGATGTCCACCTCGATGGCGTTCGGCAGCTGCGACGCGTCGGCCTTCAACGCAATCGAGGTGACCTGCTGGTCGATCAGCGTGTCGGGGTGGGGCTCCCCGATGACCTGCACGGGGATGTCGGCAACGACCTTCTCGCCCCGGTTCACGAGAACCAGGTCGATGTGCTCGAAGCTGCCTCTGATCGGGTGCCGCTGGACGTCCTTCGCGAGCGCGAGCTCGATGCCGTCGGCAAGCTCGAGCGTCAGCAGGACGTTCGTACCGGCGACGGTCTTGAACGCGTGCATCAGGTCGTGTGCGGGCAGAGCGATGTGGCGCGGCGGCTTGCCGTGACCGTAGAGAACAGCGGGGACCTTGCCGGCGCGGCGGGTGCGACGAGCACCGCCCTTGCCAAACTCGGTGCGCGGCTCCGCGGCAATGCGGACCTCGGACATGGCGGCGCTCATCCTTTCCAGAACATGGGATTCCATCGCCGGAGGGCGGGAGAACCACCGCGGCGCGGTCCTTCACAGTACCGGACGCTTCACGGAAGGCGGACGACCACCCCGGTGTCTGTCAAGACCCCTGCGCGGACTCGGGCCGTCACGGCGGCGGCGGTCCGGCCGGGACCGCGGCGTCAGCGGACGTCGGGCCCGCGACGAACCCCGCCGACGGCCGTGACATCCACCTGAGCTGGCAGGTCGGGACGGCCGAGCGCCCGCCGGGCCCGTTCCAGCACCGGGCCGCACACCTGGCCGAGCACGACGGGCACATCGGTGCCCCGCGCCACCCGCACCGCGATCTCCAGCGACGGTTCATGCCGGCCCCGCAGCTCGACCCGCGTCCCCCTGACGCCCGTTATCCCGGCCACGTCGTCCTCGACGGCGTCGGTCAGCGCGGTCGCCGGCAGGTGCACGTCGCCGAGCTCATCGTGGGTCACGTCCAGCCCATGGGACCTGTCGGTGCGAAACTGCTGCGCCAGCCAGACCAGCGCCAACAGCGCGATCAGCCCGCAGACGACCCCGACAACCGGCCAGAACCAGCCGTGGTCCGCGACGAAGGCACGGGCGTCCGGGTCGAGCACCGGTCGGTCCGCCCGGTCGTCTCCGAACACGCCGACCCCGACGAGCAGCGCGACCACGCCGACCGCGGTGAACAGCAGGCCCAGCGCAGCGAGAACTACCCGGTTGCGCCGGTCGGTCGACGGCGTGCGCGGCCCGAGCCCGGTCACGCTCCCTCGCCTCCCCGCCGAGCCGCGGCACCCACTCTGGAGCCGTCCAAACCGTCGGGCTCGACCGGACCGTCGGGCTCGGTCCGACCGGCACCCTCGGCGGGCCCGGCGTAGCCGGCCGGACCGCCCCGACCAGCCCGGCCGTCATGCCTAGCCGGCCCGTCGCCACCAGCCAGTTCGTGCCGGCGACCGGCCGACGGCGTGGTGGCCCGGACGATCAGGTCGGGCGGCTCGGCCAACGCGAAGGCGTCGAGCTCCTCGCGCAGCACGGCGCCGACCCGTTGCGGCGCACCGATCACGGTGCGGGGACTCAGGCGCAGCCGCACATCCGCGGCCCGCCGGTCCACCCGGACCCGGGCCCGCTCCACCCCGTCGACGGCAAGTGCCGTGGCCCGCAGGTCCCGGGCCAGCCCCCGCCGGTTGACGAAGACCCCGACCCGCGGGCAGTCCCAGCGGGTACGCAGCCGGGCGGGCGTGCCGCGCCGGAACGCGGTCCCGATCAACAGCAACCCGACCAGCGCGACGAACCCGGCGGCCAGCAACACCGACCCCGTCGACCAGGCGGTGTCACTCAGGTGGTCCGCCCAGCTTCGCTGATCGACCAGGATGTGCCCGCCGCCCGCGGCGGCGGCGACGATCTCGATGACGGCGATGACACCGGCAGCCGCGACCAACGCGGCGAGCAGTCCCGAGACGATCCGGCGTCCCATCCGCACGATGTCCACCCCCCGTCGAGTTCACCCCTGTCCACTACCCGTGCCCAATTGCGTACGAACAGACACCACCTCTTCCCGTCCTCCACCTTGCAGGGAGGTGAAACGGGCCCGGAAGCGGCGGAATGGGCCGATCCTAACGCCGCGGACGAACCATCGAGGATCAGCGGGGATCAGCAGTCCGGTTCGCCGCTGCCGAGGCTCAGGGAGGACACCTGGATGTCGAGATGGGTGACCCGCATACCAGCCAGCGCCGCGGCCCGCTCCCGCACCTCGCCCCGCACCCGCTCGGCGGTCTCGCCGACAGGATTCGGGTACCGCACGGAGAACGTCATGGTCAGCCGCGCCGTGTTGCCCTCGATCCGGGCGTCCACCCGGGGTCGGCGGGCATGCCCGCGCCGCCGGGCACCGCCGCGCAGCCGGACCCCCCCGCGGCGCGCGGGCCGCCACGGCCCGGTGACCCCGACCACCTCCGTGGCTGCCATCGCGGCGATCTTCTCCACGACCCGGTCAGCGACACGGAGCGAACCCGCCCCAGCGGACCCCCCGCGCTGGGTGCCGGCGGAGTTGTCGGGCCGAGATGGCCTCGTCACCTCCGGCTCCGGCGTCGATCGACGCCCACGTAGCGGGTTATGTCGAGATCACCGTCGACCACCTTGCCGACGACCAGCCCGATCGCCCCGAAGACTATGACGATCAAGAACTCGCTGAACCCGCCGAAGGCGAGAGCGAGCCCGGCGATCAGGCCGGTGATCAGACCGAGTGCTGCTGCTCGCATGGTGACGTCCCTTCCGGTCCACGACCCGTCCAGTCGGGTGGTACGTCCGGCGTGCCCCTTGGACGGGCGAGGAAGGGGCCATTGGCATGATCGTCACATGTGGTGAGGCATCACCACGGTTCCTGCGAGGGGTGTCGCGTCACCGGCTCCGAGAGCCACCCCGTGCTCTCGGAGCGTCTTCTCGGTGTACCCACCGGACGTCGAGTCGACGGGCCCACCGCCTACCGAGGCCCGGCCATCGCTTCCGCGCGACGCCACACCAGGTCCGGCCGCGATCCGCCAGCCAGCCGGTCAGCTGCTCGGGCATGGTGCGCCGGCGGTAGGCCGTCGGCCGCGAGGCAGCACCGGTCGACGAGCCCGAGGCCGACGAACGGCGCAGGGCCCGCAGTCCCTCAGCGAAAGCGTAGGGATCCCCGCCGCGGTCGGGGTGGTGCGTCCGAACGAACGCACGGACCTCCGCTCGACGCCGGGCCGCGTCGGCGTCGGGCCGGGCATCCGCACGGGCGGCGTCACCCGCATTTCGGGGAGTCACGGCTGCCATGCCCCGGGCTCCTCGCCATCCCCCGGCTGCGCCCGCTCCGGGTCCCCCACGCCCGGGGCGGATGGCCCTTCGCCGGCCGCCCACCCGCCGGCCGGGGTGCGCGGATCGACCGGGGCCGGCCCGTCCGGAGGGTCGAGATCGCGGATGACCACGTCCACCCGGGGGCAGTCGGGGGCGGCGCAGCGCACCGCGGCCCGGATCCGGCCGGCGAGATCGGCCAGCGGCTCGCCATAGCGGCAGTCGACCTGCACGACAATCCGGTCGTCGCGCACGCGCACCCCCGCGACCCGGCGGCGGGGCAGGTAGGTCGCCACCTCGGCCACCGGGTCCCCGTCCTCCGCACCGACTCGCGCGGGGATGGTCAGGGACGCGGGCGTGGGAGCGGCGACGAGCCGGGCCACCCCGGGACAGGCGGCAACTGCCGCCGCCACCCGATCGGGGTCCCACCGAAACCAGGCGGTGGCCTCCCCCGTCCCGACCAGGCTCACTCGACCCGCCGGCTGTCTTCCTGGCCTTCGTCGCCGATGTACACATCGTCGACCGCGACGTTGACCTCGGTGACCTCCAAACCGGTCATCCCCTCCACGGAGCTGACGACGTTGTGCCGGATCGACTGCGACAGGTCGACGATGGAGACCCCGTAGTCGCAGACAACGTCCAGATCGATGGCGGCCTGGCGCTGGCCGACCTCGACCGCGACGCCCTGCGAGACGCTCGCCGACGCGCCGGGGATGCGAGCCTTCACCGAGCCGATCGCCCGGGCGCCGCCGGTGCCCAGCTCGTGGACGCCGGCGATCTCCCGAGCCGCCACCCCGGCGATCTTGCGGACCACGGCGTCCGCGATCGACGTGCGGCCCTGTTCGCTGAGGAGCTCCGTGGAGTGCTTCCGGTCCGGCACGGTGGCCCGGCCGGCGCCACCGACGCCGGTCGCCGACGGATCCGTCCGGACGGCGCTGTTCGAGGTGCCGGATCCGGTCGTCGTGGTTCCGGAACCCGAGATCGTGGTCATGGTGCTCCCTTTCGTCGGTACGGCGTCCCTTGGGCGGGCCATGGTCGCGGCGCACCACCCGGTGTCGGGCTGGCCGCCCCGACGGGGTCGTCCACGCCGCGAGCCGCCCGATTTCACCAGCCAGGCATCACCCTCCTCCCATGTACCCCCGCGGGTGGACGGTCATACGCTCCGAACCCGCGGATAGGTTGGATCCGGCCGGTCGCCCCGCCCATACGGACGGGGCCGCCCGCATCGAGTGAACCTGAGTGAGTCCGAGCGAAGGAGCATCCGCTGCCTCGATCCCACCCGGGTCCGCGCCATGGCGCGGGAGCCGGCACCGTTGCCGTGACCGTCCGGGCCCCGGCCAAGGTAAACCTGCACCTCGGCGTCGGTCCGCTGCGGCCGGACGGCTACCACGATGTGATCACCGTGCTCCAGGCCGTCTCGCTGTTCGACGACCTCACCGCCACCTCGCTCACCGTCACCTCGCCCGGCGCCACCTCGCCCGGCGCCGAGGCGCTCGGGGGACCGCCGGCGGCGACCCCCGACGAGGCGGGTGACGAGGGGATCGTGGTCACCGTCGAGGTCTCCGGTGAGGGCGCGGACCCGACCGCGCAGGGCCCGGCCACGACCACCCCCGACGTGTCGATCGTCCCGACCGGCCGGGACAACATCGCCGTGCGCGCGGCGCACCTGGTGGCCGAGGCCGCGGGTATCACCTCGGAGCGGGTGCACCTGACCCTGGCCAAGGGCATCCCGGTCGCCGCGGGCATGGCCGGCGGCAGCGCGGACGCGGCGGCGGCGCTCGTCGCCTTCGACGCGCTGTGGCAGACCGGCCTCGACCGGGCCGCCCTCGCCGGCCTCGCCGCCCGGCTGGGCAGCGACGTCCCGTTCCCGCTGACCGGCGGCACGGCTCTGGGCACCGGCCGGGGCGAGCAGCTCACCGACGTCCTGGCCACCGGCGACTACCACTGGGTGTTCGCCCTCGCCGACGGCGGCCTGTCCACCCCGGCCGTCTACGCCGAGTTCGACCGGCTGTCCGAAGGCCGGCTTCATGCCGGTCCCACGCCCGCCGACGACGTGCTGGCCGCGCTGCGCACCGGTGACCCCGTCCAACTCGGGGCCGCCCTCGTCAACGACCTGCAGCCGGCGGCGCTGCGGTTGCGGCCGGCGCTGCGCCGGGTTCTGGAGACCGGCCGTGAGCTCGGCGCCGTCGGGGCCATCGTGAGCGGTTCCGGGCCGACCTGTGCCTTCCTCGCCACCGGGGCGACCGCGAGCGTCGAGCTCGCCGCGAGCCTGGCCGGAATGGGGGTCGCCCGCGCTGTGCGTCGTGCCTGCGGGCCGGCGGCCGGCGCACGGGTGTTGGAGGGTCCGGACTCCGCGGACGGGTCGGGCGGCGGGCCGTGAGCCCCGTCCTGGTCAGCCTGGAGAACGTCGACGCCGCCTTCGGCACCCGCGCCCTGCTTGATCAGGTAAGTCTGGGTATCGGCACCGGCGAGCGGATCGGTGTGGTCGGGCACAACGGCGCCGGCAAGTCCACCCTGCTGCGGATCATCGCGGGCGAGGCGGAGCCCGACGCGGGCCGGGTCGTGCACGCAGGTTCAACCCGGGTCGGCTCTCTGGCCCAGGCGGACGTGCTGCCCGCCGACCGGACGGTCCGCGAGGTCGTCGTCGGCACCGGCGCGGAGCACGAGTGGGCCGCGGATCCGCGGCGCCGCGGCGTACTTGCCGGCCTCGGGCTGCTGGACCGCCTCGACGACCTGCTCGGCCCGATGTCGGGCGGCGAGCGTCGGCGGGTGGCGCTGGCCCGGCTCCTCGTCCAGGACCTCGACCTGCTGATCCTCGACGAGCCGACGAACCACCTCGACGTCGAGGGGGTCGCCTGGCTCGCAGGCCACCTCGCCGGATGGCGCGGCGGCCTGCTGGTGGCCACCCACGATCGCTGGTTCCTCGACGAGGTGTGCGGCCGGGTCTGGGAGGTCGTCGACGGGCGCGTCGACGCCTACGAGGGCGGCTACTCCGCCTACGTCCTCGCCCGCGCCGAACGGACCAGACGGGCGGACGCGACGGAGGCCCGTCGGCAGAACCTGCTGCGTAAGGAGCTTGCCTGGCTACGCCGTGGGCCCCCCGCCCGGACCAGCAAGCCGCGGTTCCGCATCGACGCCGCCAACGACCTGATCGCCGACGAGCCGCCGCCCCGCGACACGATGGCGCTGCGCAGCTTCGCAGCCTCCCGGCTCGGCAAGGACGTCTACGACGCGGAGAACCTCACCATCCGGGTCGGGGACCGCACCCTGTTCGACGGCATCACCTGGCTACTCGGCCCGGGGGACCGGATCGGGCTGGTCGGCGTCAACGGCGCGGGCAAGACGACGCTGCTGCGTGCCCTGCTTGGCGACGTCGTCCCGGACGGTGGTCGGGTGAAGGTCGGGGCGAGCGTCCGCCCGGCGCTGCTGTCCCAGGAGGTCGCCGAGCTCCCGGCGTCGCTGCGCGCGCTGGAGGCCGTCGAGCAGGTCGGCCGGGTGCTGGAGGTCGAGCGGGGCCGGGAACGCAGCGCCGGGCAGCTGCTGGAGCAGTTCGGCCTGCCGTCGTCACGGCAGTGGACCCGGGTCGGTGACCTCTCCGGTGGCGAACGGCGCCGACTGCAACTCCTGCGCCTGCTCATGGCCCGCCCGAACGTGCTACTCCTGGACGAGCCGACGAACGATCTCGACACGGACACGCTCACCGCGTTGGAGGACCTGCTCGACTCCTGGCCCGGCACCCTGGTCGTGGTCAGCCACGACCGGTACTTCCTCGAGCGGACCTGTGACGTGACGATGGCCCTGCTCGGCGACGGCCACCTGCGGATGCTGCCCGGCGGCATCGAGGAGTACCTGGCTCGCCGCGCCGCCGCCGGATCCGAGGCCGCCGCCTCGGCCGCGCCGGCCCGGGGTGCCGCCGCGGGCGGGACGAGTGGCGCGGGTGTCGCGGCCGCCGCCCGGACGGGCGCGACCGCGCCGGGCGTCCCCGCGGCCGCCGCAACAGCGGCAGCGACCGCCACCGGCACGGCGACCGGGCCGTCCCGGTCCGGCAGCGAGCTGCGGGCCGCCCGCAAGGAGCTGACCCGCCTCGAACGCGCCCTCGACCGGCTGACCCGCCGGGAGCAGGAGCTCCACCATGCCCTCGCCGAGGCGGCGACGGATCACGAGCGTCTGCTGGCTCTGGACGCCGAGCTGCGCGCCGTCGTCGCCGACAAGGACCACACCGAGGAGGCCTGGCTGACGCTCGCCGCCGAGCTCGAAGGCTGAGCCGGGGGCGAGGCTCAGGCGGTGGCGTCGGCCGTGACGCGCTTGGCGGCGAGGCGGGCCGGGTCGGGCCAGCGGACGTCCCAGACCAGGTGCAGCGTCTCCATCAGCTTGATGATGTAGAAGCTGGTGTCGATCTGCCAGGGGCGCACGCCGTGGCGGGCCGAGATCGGCTCGGCATGGTGCAGGTTGTGCCAGGACTCGCCCATCGACAGCAGCGCCAGCGGCCAGACGTTGGTGGAACGGTCCCGCGACCGGTACGGCCGGGAGCCGAGCACGTGGCAGATGCTGTTCACCGACCAGGTGACGTGGTGCAGCGTGGCGACCCGGACGAGGCCGGCCCAGAAGAATGCCTGCACGGCCGCCTCGAACGAGCCGCCCCAGAGACCGCCAATGATCGCCGGGGCGGCGAGGCTGACGAAGGCGCAGCCGGCGAACGAGCGGCTGACCTTCACGATGTCCGGGTCGTCGAGCAGGTCGGGGGCGAATCGGCGCTGGTCGGTCTGCTCGACGTCGAACAGCCAGCCGACGTGGGCGTGGTAGAGCCCCTTCATCATCGACCAGGCGCCGGGCCCGTAGCGCCACGGCGAGTGCGGGTCGCCCTCGGCGTCGCTGAAGGCGTGGTGACGCCGGTGGTCGGCCACCCAGCGGATCACCGGGCCCTCGATCGCCATGTTGCCCACGACGGCGAGCGCGATCCGCACCGGCCGGGACGTCTTGAATCCACGGTGGGTGAAGTAGCGGTGGAAGCCGACCGTCACCCCGTGCCCGGAGATGGCATAGAAGATCAGGGCAAGAACGACGTCGCGCCAGGAAATCCACCGGCCCCACAGCGCGGGTATCGCGGCGACCACGGCGGCGAGCGGAACGACGATCGTCACCACCATGATGATCTGTTCGGCGCGGGCCTTCGTCATCGACCTGGGCGTGGTGGCATTACCCCGGCTGTTGGCGGGATCGGCATGGCCGACCGCCTGCCCCGCAGTCGTTTCTCGGTCATCACCCGGCGCCCGATTGTTGCTCGGTGACACCGTGTCGGTAGCGGTCATCGCCTCGTCCCGTCCATCGCGGCAGGTCCACTGCGCCGGCACTCCACCGGTCACGGTAGCCCGCCGATGTGACAACAGTCCCCATTGCCGACGTCCTTCACGCAAACGGGCCACACGTCACGGCGATCGGGCCGCCCGGCGACCAGCACCGGCCGTCCACCGCCGGCCGGAGCCCGCCCGAACGGCCTACGTCCAATGGGGTACCCGCCACGCCCGGTTGCCCACCCGGACCACCCGACTCGGACCACCGCGGCCGCGCCCGGCGACCATGCCGGGGCCTGCCGGACCGGCCTCGGCGACCCTCGACGCCGCCTCGGGCGAGGCGCGCCGAAGCCCGGTCGGCACGACGGCGGGAGGTGACCCCGCAATCATCCCCGGTGACCGATGCACAGGGCTGCGCCGGGCTGGCGGGGACCGCGGCGTGGCCCGACCCGCGGGACAGTGGTCTGCAGCCCTGCTTTTACCTTCCGAGCCACCCCACGATGGTAGAGTTGGCCTGTTTTCCTACGCGGTCCGCCGTAGTGTAATTGGCAGCACAGGAGATTTTGGTTCTCTTAGTCCACGTTCGAGTCGTGGCGGCGGAGCACTACCGGAGTACACCAGTAATACCATCACAAAGAATGGTCGGGAAGTACCGCCGCGCCGGCTGGGCTACCGTCGCCCGCAATTCTCCGCGACGGGCCGGGGCGCTTCGGCGGGGATCGGTCATGATCGTTTCCTGCGGCCCGTCCCGTGCTCCCCCGAGGTCGACGCCCGGCGTGTTACCGGCCGCAGTAACCTCCCCCGAGCCGTCGAGTCGGTCGCGGTAGTGTGGTCCTCGTCGCCCCATCGTCGTGCAGGCCAAAGATTCGGGAGATCGCGTGACATCACCACGTCCGGCGGCCGTCATCATCCTGGCGGCGGGCGAGGGCCGACGGATGCGCTCGACGACGCCGAAGGTGCTGCACCGCATCGCCGGGCGAACCCTGCTCGGGCACGTGCTGCACGCCGCCGCCACCCTGGCCGCATCCCGTACCGCCGTCGTCGTCGGCCATGGCCGGGAGCAGGTCGTGGCAATGCTGGCCGAGCAGGCCCCGGCGGTCGTCCCCGCCGTGCAGGACCGCCAGCACGGCACCGGCCACGCCGTGCGGATCGCCCTGGCCACGCTCGACGGGCTCGCCCCCGACGACACGGTGGTCGTGCTGCCCGGCGACGCCCCGCTGCTCACCGGGGAGACCCTGGCTGCCCTCATCGACCATCACCATGCCCAGCGCGCCGCGGCGACCGTGCTGACCGCCGTCCTCGTCGACGCCACCGGCTACGGCCGGGTCGTGCGCGATGCTGCGGGCGGGGTCCGGGCGATCATCGAGCACCGCGACGCCGACGCGGCCACGGCCGCCATCCGGGAGATCAACACCGGCGTCTACGCCTTCCGGGCCGGCCCACTCCAGGCGACGCTGGACCGCCTGACCAGGGAGAATGCCCAGGGTGAGGAGTACCTGACCGACATCGTCGGGCTACTGGTCGGCGCCGGCAGCCCGGTGGCGGCGCGGATTGTCGCCGATCCGGTCGAGGCCGGCGGGGTCAACGACCGGGTCCAGCTCGCCGCCGCCGGTCGGGCGCTGCGCGACCGGATCGTCTCCGCCGCGATGCGGGCCGGCACCACCGTCGTGGATCCGCACACCACCTGGATCGACGCGGATGTCACCCTCGAGCCGGACACGACGATCGCCCCCAACACCTTCCTGCACGGGCACACCCACCTGGCCCGTGGCGCCGTCGTCGGCCCCGAGTGCACCCTCACGGACACGGTCGTCGGCGCGGAGGCCAGCGTCGTGCGGACCACGGCAGAACGGGCCGAGATCGGTGCCGGCGCCACCGTCGGCCCCTACAGCCACCTGCGCCCCGGGACCCGGCTCGGCCGCAAGGGCAAGCTCGGATCCTTCGTCGAGACGAAGTCCGCCGAGTTCGGTGACCACACGAAGGTCCCCCATCTGGCCTATATCGGCGACGCGGTCGTCGGCGAGCGGAGCAACATCGGCTGCACCACCGTGTTCGTGAACTACGACGGCGTCGCGAAGCACCGCACGGTCATCGGCTCGGACGTCCGCATCGGCAGCGACACGATGCTCATCGCCCCAGTCACCGTCGGGGACGGCGCCTACACGGGGGCCGGTTCCGTCATCCGGGAGGACGTGCCGCCGGGCGCGCTGGCCGTGCGCGAGGGGCGGCAGCGGATCATCGAAGGCTGGGTGGCACGGCGCCGGCCCGACAGCCCCGCCGCCCGAGCCGCGGCCGCCGCCAGCACCAGCACTGGCAGCGGCGGCGGCGCCCCGTCGATCCCCGGGGTCCCGGATGCCGCGGCGCCGATCGACCCCGTCCGGAGCGGATGCGCACGGGGCTGACCCGCGTGGCCGGGGTGACTTGGCGCACACCCGGAGAGGCGAGGCCGGCATCGCTGGCGTTCCGGGTGCGGGAAGCAGAACGTAGAAGACATCGGCCCCAACCTTCTGACCAGCGGGGGGATGCACCCCCAGCCTGATCATCCGTCACGTCCGAGGAGAACGCGGTGGCCTACCAGACCGAGAACCGGCGCAACCTGATGCTCTTCGCGGGACGCTCGCACCCCGATCTCGCGGCGGAGGTGGCGGCCGAGCTCGACGTCGAACCCGTGCCGACGAACGCCTACGAGTTCGCCAGCGGCGAGATCTTCGTCCGCTTCTCCGAATCGGTCCGCGGCTGCGACGCCTTCGTCCTGCAGTGCCATTCGGCCCCGGTGAACACCTGGCTGATGGAGCAACTGATCATGGTGGATGCCCTGAAGCGGGCGAGCGCCAAGCGGATCACCGTGGTCGCGCCGTTCTACCCGTACGCCCGCCAGGACAAGAAGCACCGCGGCCGCGAACCGATCTCCGCTCGGCTCGTCGCCGATCTGTTCAAGACCGCCGGTGCGCACCGGCTCATGTCCGTCGACCTGCACACCGCGCAGATCCAGGGATTCTTCGACGGCCCGGTGGACCACCTGTTCGCGCTGCCGCTGCTCGCCGACTACATCGAGAACAAGCTGGACACCTCGGAAGTCACCGTCGTGGCCCCCGACTCGGGCCGGGTGCGGGTGGCCGAGCGCTGGACCGACCGGCTGGGCTGTCCCCTGGCCATCATCCACAAGCGGCGCGACCCGGACGTGCCCAACCAGGTGAAGATGTTCGACGTGGTCGGCGAGGTCCGCGGCCGCACCTGCGTCATCGTCGACGACATGATCGACACTGCCGGCACCATCACGAAAGCGGCGGAGTCGCTCAAGGCGCACGGCGCGGCCCACGTCATCGCGGCGGCGACGCACGGCGTGCTGTCCGGGCCGGCGGCCGACCGGCTGAAGAACTCCGAGATCAGCGAGGTCGTCCTCACCAACACCCTGCCGCTGCCCAGCGAGGCGCGGATTGACAAGATCACCGAACTGTCGATCGCCCCGCTGCTCGCCGCCGCGATCAAGGCAGTCTTCGAGGACGGCTCCGTGACCGGCCTGTTCGGCGGAGACGCCTGACATCTGCGCGCCGGCAAACCGACGGCCCGGGTCGCCTCCGTAGACTGCACAGCCATGGCAGCGCAACAGCCGAAGGTCTCGCTGACCGGCATCAAGCCGACAGGCGAGCCGCATCTCGGGAACTACATCGGAGCGATCCGGCCCTCGCTGGAGCTCACCTCGACCTACGAGTCGATCTACTTCATCGCCGACTACCACGCTCTGACGTCGATCCGCGACCGCAGCGAGTTGGCCGGCTACACCCGGTCGGTAGCAGCCACCTGGATCACGCTCGGTCTCGACCCGACACATACGGTCTTCTACCGTCAGTCCGACGTTCCCGAGATCTTCGAGCTTTCCTGGGTACTGTCCTGCGTCACCGGCAAGGGTCTGATGAACCGGGCACACGCCTACAAGGCCGCCCGCGACCGCAATGCCGAGGCCGGCGTGCCGGACCTGGACGCCGGAATCAACATGGGCCTATTCAACTACCCGATTCTGATGGCCGTCGACATTCTCATCATGAACACCGACGTGGTGCCCGTCGGGCAGGACCAGTCCCAGCACGTCGAATATGCCGCCGACATCGCCGGCTCGTTCAACCATCTGTTCGGCGACGAGTTCAGCCTGAAGATCCCGGCGGGGATCTACCCGGCCGGCATCTCGGCGCGGGCACTGCCCGGGACCGACGGCCGCAAGATGAGCAAGTCCTACAAGAACACGATTCCCCTGTTTGCTCCGGAGAAGCAGCTGCGCAAGCTCATCCGCGGCATCGTGAGCGACAGCACACCGGTGGAGGCATCGAAGGACCCGGACGCCTCCGCGGCCTTCGCGCTGTTTGAGAACTTCGCCACTCCTGAGGCGAGTAAGGAGATGCGGACCCGCCTCGAGCAGGGCGGCACCGGCTGGGGCGAGCTGAAGAACGCCCTGTACGAGACCGTCAACGCCTGGCTGTCGCCGCTGCGCGAGCAGTACGAGGCGCTCGTCGCCCCCGGCAGCGAGCTCGACGCGATCCTCGTCGCCGGCGCCGAGCAGGCCCGCGATCGCGCCCGTCCCGTCCTCGAAGGCGTCCGCCACGCCATCGGCATCGCCTCCCCCTGACCGAACCCGGCCCGACCGGCCCAACCTGACGCGGCGACCGGGCCCGGCTACCTGGCGGCGCGGGCGATGGCGAGACGGCAGAACGCCTCAACGTCGAGGGTCTCTCCCCGGGCGCCGGGATCCACTCCGGCCGCCTCCGCCAGGGCTGACGCGGCGTCGCGCGAGCCGGCCCACGGGGCCAGGGCCGTGCGCAGCGTCTTGCGGCGCTGGGCGAACGCGGCGTCGACCGCGGCGAACACCTCGGCGCGCAGCTCCGCCGGCCCCGGCGGGGTGCGGCGGGTGAAGGCGACCAGCCCGGAGTCGACGTTCGGCTGCGGCCAGAAGACCGGGCGGGGCACGCCGCCCGCCGGCCGGGAGTGCGCGTACCAGGCCAGCTTCACGCTGGGCGCGCCGTACACCCGACTGCCGGGTGGGGAGGTCAGCCGGTCGGCGACCTCCGCCTGCACCATCACCAGGCCGCGGCGCAGCGACGGCAGCCGTTCGAGCACGCCGAGCAGCAGCGGGACGGCGATGTTGTAGGGCAGGTTCGCGGCCAGCACGTTCGGGGCGGGCAGGCCCGCGGGCAGGTCCGCGGGCAGGTCCGCCGCCGTCAGCCGCAGCCCGTCGGCGAGCACGACGTGCAGCCGCGCGGCGGTCTCGGCGGGCAGCCGGGCGGCGGCGGTCACCGGCAGGGCGGCGGCCAGCGGCGGATCCGCCTCGACGGCGACGACGGCCCCGGCGGCGCCGAGCAGCCCCAGGGTCATCGAGCCCAGACCCGGGCCGATCTCCAGCACCGTGTCGTGCGGGCCGACCTCGGCCAGGCGGACCAGTCGGCGCACGGTGTTCGCGTCGACGAGGAAGTTCTGCCCGCGGCGCTTCGTCGGCCGCAGGTCCAGCGCGTGCGCCAGCGCCCGCAGCTCGGCGGGCGCGAGCAGCGCGTCGGTGCCTACCAGGGCCCGAACACCCGCTCGGCGTTGGCTGCGATCGACGCCCCGAGCTCGGCGACACCCACCCCACGAGTCTCGGCGAGCACCCGCAGCGTCAGCGGGATCAGGTAGGGGCCGCCGGGCCGGCCACGCCAGGGCACCGGGGTGAGGAACGGCGCATCGGTCTCGACGAGCAGCAGCTCGGCCGGGGCGACGGTGGCGGCCTCGCGCAGGTTCGCCGCGTTCTTGAAGGTCACGTTGCCGGCGAAGGACATCACGTAGCCTGCGTCGGCGCAGACCTTCGCCATCTCGGCGTCGCCGGAGAAGGCGTGGAAAACCACCGTGTCGGGAGCACCTTCCTCGGCGAGGATGCGCAGCGTGTCCTCATGCGCCTCCCGGTCGTGGATCATCAGCGCGCGGCCGGTCTCCTTGGCGATCGCGATGTGCCGCCGGAAGCTCTCCTGCTGGGCGGCATGCGCTTGCGGCGGGGTGCGGAAGTAGTCCAGCCCCGTCTCGCCGATGGCCCGGACCTTGTCCCGGCGGGCAAGCTCGGCGATGGCGGCGAACGTCTCCTCGCTCACCCCGTGGGCCGCTTCGTTCGGGTGGATGGCCACGGCCGCGTAGAGCTCCGGATGAGCGCCGGCGACGTCGGCCTGCCACCGGCTCGTCGCCAGGTCCACCCCGACGGTCACCGCCCGGGTGACGCCGACGGCGACGGCGGCCGCGATCGCGGCGTCCACCGCCGTGTCCATGAGGTCGAGATGGCAGTGGCTGTCGACGACGGCTACCGGCAGGGGATCGGGCGGCGGCGGTGCTGCACCCGTTCGGTCAGAGTTTCGCGCCACCTCACCTGTCCTTCCGCGTCCGGTGAAGTCTACGGCCGCAGCCGGGCGCGCCGAGGAATACGTCTATCAAGCATGGGACGCTTATCTCGTGAGCGACTGCGAGGAATCCTGCCGATGACGACACCGTTGACCGTGGCCCTCGTCACCCCGCTGACCGGTCCGGACGCCGCCCAGGGGCTGGCCGGTCTGCGCGGCGTCACCCTGTGGGCGCGAGACGAGCGATTCCCCGCCCCCTGGGACGAGGTCAGCCTGACCGCGTACGACGCCTACCCCGACCCGGCGGCCGCGATGCGCGCCGCGGTCGCCGCCCGCCCGGACGCCCTGCTCGGGCCCTACAGCCACCGGGCCGCCCTCGCGGCCTGCGCGGCGACCGACCGGGTCGTGTTCAACACCGGGGCACCGTCGACCAGGTTCGTCCGGCAGGCGTTCCCCAACGTCGTCAACATCGCCGCGGCCACCTCCACCTGGCCGCGGGGAGTCCTGGCGGCAGTGCGGACGGTCGACCGGCGAGCGCGCAAGGTCGTCCTGCTCGCCTCGGGCGACACCGCGGTCGAGATCACCTCGATGGCCAGGGCTGCCGCCGCGGGGCAGGCATTCGAGGTCGCCTCGCACGTCTTCGCGCCGGGGAAGGCCACCCTCGCCGCGACCCGGCTGCCCCCTGGCGACGTCCTCATCGTGCACGCGAGCCCCGGCGACGAGCTGGCCGCGGCGAACATCCTGCTGCGCCGGCCGTGGCGGGCGGCGGCGTTCTCCACCGCCGTCAGCGCGCAGGCCACCGCCAGTCTCGGCGACCTGCGCGAGCAGCTACTCGCCCCGGGAAGCTGGATGCCGGAAAGCACCCAACTGACCGCCGCCGGGCCCACCGCGCGCGAGTTCACCGCCGACTACACCGCCCTGCACGGCGTCGCGCCGACGGAGACGGCCGCCTGGGCGTACGTCACCGGCCTGATCCTGGGCCGGGCGATCCGGTTCTGCGGGGGGGTGCAGGACGCCTCGGTCCTCGCCGCCGCCCGCGGCATCGACACGACGACGCTGCTCGGCCGGTTCCGGCTGGACGAGGCGACCGGGCTGCAGGTCGGCCACCAGATCCCGATCGTGCAGTGGCAGGATGGCGCGTCGCGCACCGTATGGCCCAGAGATGCGGCCCGGGCCACGTTCGCCCATCCCCGCCGGATCACCAGCCGGCCGGCCTCGCCGCCCCCGACCACCCGGTCGACCTCCACACCCGCGTAGGCCCCTCGGACGGCAACGGACCACCCGGACAGCAGCGGACCCACCCGCCTCCCGGTGTTGTCCGGGGCGGCGGGTTGCGGCGGGTGGACCCACCCGGACCGGGTGAGCCGTGATTGGCTCGGGTCACGCGGTGGAACGACGGCCACGGCGGCGCCTGGCCGCCGCGAAAGGAGGCGCATGGCGGCGGGTCCGCTCGAGCATGCGCCGGCCGGTGGGTCGCGCCGCCGGGTGATCGCCATCGTCCTGGTCGGCACCCTGGCAATGGCGTTCACGGCGGCGACCGCGCGGCTGTTCGTCTTCCCCCATCGGGATCCGCCGGCGCCGGTCGACGCGATCGTCATGTTCGCGGGCAGTGCCGGCCGGCTCGAACGGGCGGTCGCCCTCGCCCGAGCCGGTTACGCCCCGGTTCTCGCCATCTCGACGCCGACCACCGACGACCCCTGCCCCGATGACATTCCCGGGGTGGAGGTGATCTGCTTCGCGCCCAGCCCGCTGACGACCCAGGGCGAGTCCCGCTGGGTGGCTGCCGCGGCGGCCCGGCGCGGTTGGCACTCCCTCATCGTGATCGCTGCGACGACGCAGAGCACCCGGGCCCGGCTGCGGCTCGGCCGCTGCTACCCCGGCGAGGTCCGCATGATCGGTGTGCCCCCACCCCGCCGCATGTGGCCATACATGATCACCTACGAATGGGCCGCGATGGGCAAGGCCCTGCTGCTCCAGCGGAGCTGCTGAACCGCCCCCGCACCACGACGCACCGCATGAGACGCAGGGCGCGACCGAG
>NZ_CADCWT010000013.1 GCF_902806485.1 Candidatus Frankia alpina
GGACCTGCTCGGATTCCAGTGCTTCGTCGAGGTCAAGGACTGCGGCGGTGGGGACGCCGTGGCGTTGCCCGGCCTGTTCGAGTTCTGCTCGCAACTTGTCGGCGAAGAACCGCGCTATCGCAGGCAGGAGGGTGGGGGAGGCGAAGCGGGTGGTCAGCTTGTCGTAGGAGGGGTCGGCGAACTCCGCCGGGCGTCCCATCCACGCGAACATGGCGCGCCACTGCCGCGGGGCGAGGATGCACAGGCGGACGAACCCGTCGGCGCAGGGGATGATCGGGTACTGGTGGCGGGCCTCGGGGCGGCCCCGGGGGAGTTTGCTGGCGGGTACTCCGGCGGTGGCGCTGCCGGCGATGCCGTAGCCGGGGTCGAGCGCGGCGACCGCGCCGTCGAGGAGGGCGAAGTCGAGGTGGCCGCCCTGACCGGTGCGCAGGCGTTCGAGGTAGGCGAGGAGTACCACGAACACCGCCTGCGGCACGGCGCAGTCGTAGGGCAGGTCGCCGGGCAGCAGCGGCGCGCGGCCGGGAATGCCCGAGCGGGACAGCTCGTCGGACAAGGCGTGGAACACCGGGCTGGTGGCCTGCCAGCCGGCGTGAGGACCGGTCCGGCCGAACGGCGTTGCGGACAGGACGACGAGGGACGGGTGCTCCCGGCGGATCCCCTCGACGTCGAGCGTCGTCGCCTCCGGCGAGGTGGGCGGGGTGCTTTCCAGCAGGATGTCGGCCCCGGTCAGCAGGGCGGTGAACCTGTCCTGGTCGGCGGGCCGGGTGAGGTCGAGCGCCACGGCGCGTTTGCCGAGGTTCGCGGCGGCGAAGGCCAGCGAGACTCCCGCGACCCGGCGGCCGGAGTGACGGTCGGCGGCGCCGCCGGGTGGCTCGACGCGTAGGACGTCGGCGCCCCATTCGGCGAGGTGACGGCCGATCGCCGCCAGCGGCCCGGTGGTCAGGTCGAGGACCCGCACGCCGGACAGAGGCAGATCGAGCGGCTCGCCTGCCTCGCCTGCCTCGCCTGCCTCGACGGTGGTCAACTGAACCGCCTGGTGGCCTGGGCCTTGCGGACCTCGCGGAACGGGACGTTCTTGTCGACCTCGGGTTCCCTGGGCAGCCCCAGGACCCGCTCGCCGATGATGTTCCGCTGGATCTGGTCGGTGCCGCCGCCGATCGACGTGACGAACGCGGCGAACGAGGAGCGGTTGACCTCCGTGGCGACCGGGTCGGTAGCACCGTCGAGCACGGACGAGGCACCGAGCAGGTTCGTGGTCACGCTCACGCCGGTGTGCACGATGCGGGACATGGCGAGTTTGCCGATGGACGCCAGCGGTGACGACGCGCCGCGCCCGGCGTCCGCCCGCGCCCGCAGGCTGTTCCAGGCGTTGACCTTTTCCAGCGTGTACAGCCGGGCGATCTCCTGGCGGGTGACGGGGTCGTCGGCCTTGCCGACCTTCTTCGCCAGCTCGACGTAGTCGGCGCCGCCGATCTGCCGGGTCCACGGCGACTGCCGGTCCGCCAGGGTCGTCTCGCCCCCGCCGGCCCGCCTGCGCTGACGGGAGCTGCCGCCGGCGGCAGCCCCCATGATCAGCCGTTCGAAGCCGAGCGCGGTCTGCAGCACCCGCCAGCCGTTGTCGACCTCGCCGAGCCGGTGGGAGTCCGCCACGACGGCGTCGGTGAGGAACACCTCGTTGAACTCCGACCCGCCTGTGACCTGGTGGATCGGACGGATGTCGACCCCGGGCTGGTCCAGCGGTATCCAGAAGAACGTCAGTCCGCGGTGCTTCGGGACGTCCCAGTCGGTGCGCGCGACGAGGAAGCCGTGGGTGGCCTCGCGGGCTCCCGAGGTCCACACCTTCTGGCCGTTGACCACCCAGGAGTCGCCGTCGCGTTCGGCCCGGGTCTGCAGTGCCGCGAGGTCGGAGCCGGCGCCGGGCTCGCTGTAGAGCAGGCAGCCCTGCTGGTCACCGAGGGCCAGCGGTCGCACGAACGATTTCTTCTGCTCGTCGGTGCCGTGCGCGAGGATCGTGTTGGCGAACAGCTGCGTCACATCCAACGCGGCTGGTTTCGCGCCCACCCGGGTGAACTCCTCGGCGATCACCCGGCGCAGGTCGCGGTGCAGGCCGCGCCCGAACCACTCGATCGGCCAGGTCGGGGCCGCCCACCCCGAGTCGACGAGCCTCTCCCGCCACTGCGGGCCGCCACCGTCGGGTTGCCAGTTCTCGGCCAGCCACGCCGCCATCTGCGCGCGCACCCGCTCCGGTGACGCCTCCGCCGGCGCGTCCGCTCCTGTCGTCACGGTCATCGATGCCTCCTCGTCGTTCGCGTTCACCCGTGGTGTCGATCGCCGTTTCGATCACAGCCCGATCCGGGTGGCCAGCAGGTCACGGTGCGCGCGGGGGCTGCCCCACAGCTGCGCGCCGGACTTGGCGCGCCGGTAGTACAGGTGTGCCGGATGCTCGTAGGTGAAGGAGATTCCGCCGTGCACCTGCATGTTCGTCTGGGCCGTGGCGAAGAACGTCTCCGAGCAGAACGCCTTGGCCAACGGCGCGACCGTGGCGACCTCCGGGCTGTCCTGCGCGAGGGCCCACGCGCCGTAGTAGGCGGCCGACCGGGCGGACTCGACGTCGACGAAGGCATCGGCGCACAGGTGTTTGACCGCCTGGAAACTACCGATCGCCCGGCCGAACTGCACCCGCTCCTTGGCATACCCGACGGCCATCGCGAGCGCGAAATCAGCGCCACCGGCCTGCTCCGCGGCCACCGCGATCCGGGCGGCGTCGAGGAAGCGGTTGAACGCGGGCTCATCCGTCGGGGCCGTCAGCGGCTCCGCGGCCACGCTGTCCAGGCGCACCCGGGCGAGGCGCCTCCAGCTCGCTGCGCGACAACCCGTCCGCGGCACTGTCGACGGCGAACAACCCGACACCCGCCTCGGTGCGTGCCGCCACCACCAGAAGATCGGCGTCCAGGCCGTCGGGCACGAAGGACTTCGTGCCGGTCAGCCGCTGACCGCGGCGCAGCGCACCCCGGCCGCGTCCCAGCCGCCGCCGTCCTCGGCGAGGGCGACCGTGGCCACCACCCGTCCCTCGGCGACGGCCTCGAGGTGGCCCGCGGTCACCGCCCGGTCCCCGCCGGTCAGCGCGATCGTGGCCAGCGCCGTCGACAGGAACGGCATCGGCACCAGCCGGCGGCCGAACTCCTCCAGCACGATCGCCAGCTCGACCGGGCCGGCTCCCGCACCGCCGCACTCCTCGGGCACCACCAGACCCTGAAGTCCGAGCTCGCGGGCCATCCGTTCCCAGACGGGACGCTCCAGCGCCGACGGCGCCGCCATCAGCCGACGCACCTGCGTCTCGGGGAAGGTCTCCTCGACGAACGCCCGCACCGTCGACCGCAGGGCTTCGTGATCGTCGGTGAACTCGAACGTGCCCACGGCAGCCTCCAGACGACCGGTCGAACCCAAGTACTGACCACTGGTCAGCATCTTCGGGACGAACATTACTGACCAATGGTCAGGATGTCTAGCGGGCGGCCGCGCCGGCCCGGCTCGTCAGTCCGACGCCGGCAACCAGGCCCGCAGCCCCGCGATGATCACAGTGAGGCCGTTGTCGAAGTCGGCGTCGGTCGCGAACGTGTACGACCAGCCGCGCATCGTGACCTCATGCAGGTTCGGGAACCGGTCGAGGTCGCCGGGCAGGTTCACCGTCGACCCCGCCAGCACGTCGTCCCGGTTCGAACCCAGGAACCGCGCGAACTGGTGCTCGCTCACCAGACATCCACGTGTGTAGGTCGAGAGCAGGTGATAGGCATACCCCGCCTGCTCGGGCGTGAAGCCCGCCCGCAACAGCACCCCGAGCTGTGCGTCGATCCGCCCGTAACTGGAATCGAGCGCCTGCTGCGAACGGCCCATGGCCGCCCACTGACCCACTACCAGCTCGAACAGCGCCGGATCGGAACGCAGCACCGCACGGTAGCCCTCCCAGTAGCCGCGCAGGTGCGTCTCCCAGTCGTCGGAGTCGATCACCGGCAGGGCCTCGTTGAAGCGCCGCACCGCTCGCCCCAGCAGTGCGTCAACAAGATCGTGCCGCCGAGGGAAGTGGTAATGAACCGCGGGATGCTGCACGCCGAGGACCGCGGCAACCTTGCGGATGGTGACCTCGGCCAGGCCCGACTCGGCAGCCAGCCGCTCCGCCGCCGCCAGGATCACCTCGGCGTCGAGCGACCCCCGCGGCAACCGACCGTTCACCTGCGCCGGCACGACACCGCCTCAGCGCCACCGCGATCAGCGGCGACCGACCTCCCACAGGCACACCCGGCGATCATGCCCTCCCGCATTCGATCAGTCGACCCGAAGCACACCACCACCGGCATCGCCCAAGGCTAACCGCCTGACAGAGATCTACATCGGGGTGGGAAGTGGCTGGCGATCGCTATGCCTCGATCACGGCCACAGCGGAGCCGATGGAGGTGAAGGATTGGGCTCTCGGTTCCGGATGAGGGCAGGGGTGGGTGTCGAAGGTGGCTGGTTTCAGTACGAGGGCCGTGCATGGCGGCGCGACGGCGGATCGCGGCGATGGGCCGGTGGCGGAACCGATCGTGCAGTCCGCGACGTTCTCGGCGGCCTCGGAGGAGGAGTTCGCCCAGATCGCGCTGGAACGGCGAGGCGGCCGCTTCTACACCCGCTACGGCAACCCCAATCACGAGAAGGTCGCGGCGGTGATCGCCGACCTGGAGGCGGCGGAGACGGCGATGGTGTTCGCCTCGGGCATGGCCACCGCCACCACGACGGCCCTCGCGCTGCTCAGCTCCGGGGACCACGTCGTCGCGCAACGCAGCACCTATGCCGGGACGGCTTCGCTGGTGCTCAACGTGCTGCCACGCCTGGGCATCACGTGTACACAGGTCGACCAGACCGACCCGCGAGCCTTTGCCGACGCGTTCCGCCCGCAGACCCGGCTGGTGCTGCTGGAGACGCCGAGTAACCCGCTGCTGGAGGTCACCGACCTCCGGGCGGTCAGCGCGCTCGCCCGGTCCGCCGGCGCTCTCACCCTGGCCGACAACACCTTCGCGTCCCCCGTCAACAGTCGGCCGCTGGAGTTGGGGGTGGACCTGGTCTGGCACAGCTCCACCAAGTACCTGGGCGGGCACAGCGATCTGTCGGCCGGGGCGCTGGCCGGCTCGGCCGAGCTGCTCGACCGGATCTGGGACACCGCGCTTGTCACCGGGGCCGTGCTTGGGCCGTTCGACGCCTGGCTGCTCCTGCGCGGCATCCGGACCCTGCCGCTGCGGGTGCGTCAGCACAACGCCAACGGCGCGGCCCTGGCGACGGCGTTGGAGGCCCATCCGGCGGTGCGGGCCGTGCACTACCCCGGATTGCCCAGTCACCCGCAGCACGCGGTCGCGGCCACGCAGATGAGCGGCTACGGCGGGGTCGTCAGCCTTGAACTCGCCGGTGGCTACGCCGCCGAGCGGTTCATCAGCGGGCTGCGCCTGGCCCGCCGGGCGGCGAGCCTGGCCCTCGTGGTCCACCCCGTGGCGATGTGGGCCGGAACGCTGGAGCCTGGCCAGATCTCCAGCGCCGGCGTCAGCCCCGGTCTGGTACGTCTGGCCGCCGGCATCGAGGACACTCAGGATCTGGTCGAAGACGCCTTGCGGTCCTTGGACGCGCTGCACGAGGGCACCCCCTGAGACGTGACCGCTACGCCACCGACGACGCGCCGGACTCCATAAGGCGCGCAGCGGTTCGGTGATACTGCGAGCGACGGTGAATCGCGGGTCGAGTGAGGCGAACGGGCTCTGGTGTATGAGCTGGACGCGCCGGCGCAGTTGCCGCAGTTCCCGCTCCGGCCGCCGCGTCGCGTCGATTCCGTCCATGGTGCCCGTGCCCGTGGTCGCCGTGCCCGTGGTCGGCGCATCCAGGCCGGCGGCGAGCAGGCTGCGGGTGTAGGGGTGCTGCGGCTGGAGCAGCACTGCCGTCGTCGACCCGGACTCGACGACGGCGCCATCGTGCATCACCAGTACCCGATCGGCGCGGTCGGCGGCGACTGCGAGGTCCTGCCGGCCACGCCGTGGCCCGGCGACCTATGACCGCGGCGGCCAGCAGACGCGCGCAGAACACCTCCGACGTGAAAGCGACGTCATCGCCGCCCACCTCGACGACCCAGGCCATGACCGCCCACGCTACCGGTCCGGGCCGGCGTGACCTCGCCGCCGTCCGGGGACGATGGGACCAACGCGATACCAGAGGATGGCCCCAGCCGTGGGCGGTGGAGCCCACCCGCCGCGCGGAAGGAGCGAGACGGTGGACGATGACGCCCGGACCAGGGCCATGATCATAGAGCGTTGGCGGGCCTCCGAGCAGGGGGACAGCGCGGCCGAGCACGCCGTCTACGCGGCGAACGCGATCTTGGATTATCCGCAGTCCGGGGAACGGTTCCGCGGCCGCGCGACCATTGCGGCGCAGCAGTGAGCGCCACGGCTGCGTCACGTCCCGTTGACAGATGCTGCCTGCGGCGTGCAGGCTTGAACAGCTGGGCTATCAGCCAGTTCGGGACCGGAGTGCCGCGCCTACGCCGTGCCTCGGGAGCGGGGCCGCTCGCCGCCGGACCTCACGGTGATCTCCCTGTGGAGACACGCCATGCTTCTCCTGTCCATCGGTGTCCCGGCTGCGTCCGTGGCGCTGGTCGCCCTGCTGTCGTCGCTGCGCGTCGTCAAGCAGTCTAAAAAGGCACTGCGCCACCGGCACAGCGTCAGTGCTCCGTTCTTGCCTCCGACCCCGGAAAAGCGCCTGTTCACAGCGTCGGACGTCGCCTGAAAGCGTGAATGACGAGGCCGCCAGCGAAATCGTCGCACGAAGGTTGCGGTTCGCACGGGAAATGTCTCGATGACGGAGGAGAAGGCGATCGCAGGACCGCTCAACGGCGCGCGGAGGACGGCGACGGGCCAGGGCGAGCAGCTGCGCGAGGCGTTCGTCGCGTTGGCCGACAGTCTGGTCACCGACCACGACGTCACCGACCACGACGTTGCGGATCTGCTCCATGGTGTGGTGGCCGAGGACGAACCTCGAGGCCTGCCGGCCGTGCCAGCGCTCTTCGACGAGGCATCCTCGCCCACCACGGTGGCCGGTGCGGATGGGCCGTTCTGCCGTCTCACCGCGCTGGCGAGCTCGCTGCTGGACGTGCCGGTCGCGTTCGTCGCCTTGCCCATGGCGCCCAGCTCAGGGCGGTTGCCATGCAGCTCCGGGTCGCCACCCGGCCCGCTCGCGGACGCCTTCTGCCTGAAGGTCCTGCGCGGCGGAATGCCGCTGGAGGTCGAGGACGCGCGGACCGACCCACGGACCCGGGACAACCCGCACGTCGCCACCGCAGGCGTCAGAGCGTGGATCTGCCACCCCATGAAGGACCCGGCGGGCGAGACCCTCGGCTCGTTCTGTGTCCTGGACACGATCGCGCGTGCCTGGTCGGCCAGGGAACGCGAAACGGTCGCCGGCCTGGCGTACGCGGCGGCGGGCGAGCTCAACCTGCGGGGCGACATGGCCCGTGCGGCCTGTGACACCCAGCGGCTGAACGCGCTGACCGCGCAGACCGCAGCGCGGTCCCGCTACCTGCAGGACAGTCTGCTGCCCCCGCACCTGCCCGGCGTCCCCGGGATGCAGGTCGCCGCGCGCTACCTACCCGCCGCGGACGGGCTCGGTGTACTCGGCGACTTCTACGACCTGTTCCCCGGGCCTCGGAACATCGGCGGCCCGCGCCCACTCGCGAACAGAGGACCCCGGCCCCTCGCCCGTCGATGGCCAGGCGGGCGCGGATGGCCCAGGGGACGATGGGACGCGGTCATCGGCGACGTCTGCGGCCACGGCGTGGAGGCCGCGACGGTCACGGCGCTGGCGCGGTACACCATCCGCGCCGACGCGGTGCGCGAGATCTCCCCGGCCCGTGTCCTCGCCCGGCTCAATGCCGCGCTCCTGACCCAGCGACCCGACAGCGAGCGTTTCCTCACCGCCGCCTACGTCATGCTGTTCCCCAGGCGGGGACACGTCGACGCCCTCCTCGCCTCGGCCGGGCACACCCCCGCCCTGCTGCGGGACTCCGACGGCACGGTCCGCGCGGTCGGGCACCACGGCTTGCCGCTCGGCCTGTTCGACCGGGCCGACCTCCACGACACCCGCCTGTCCCTGAAGCCGGGCGACACCCTGCTGCTCTACACCGACGGCGTCACCGAAGCACGGCGAGGCCGCGAAGAGTACGGCGAGGAACGGCTACGCGGCCTGCTCGCCGACACGGCACACCTCGGCGCGTACGACCTCGCCCACGCCGTCGAGAAGGACGTGCTCTCGTTCACCGGCGGCCCACACCCCGATGACATCGCCGTCCTCGCCCTGCGCGTCGCCGACTACTGATCTTTAATGCGCGATGCCGGTTGATGGATCATGATGATGGCTCCACGGCCGGTCCGGTGATGGCGAAGTACCCCTCGGGCAGATCGGAACGGTGCCGGACCGGCCCGCGGACGGTTCCCGGCCGGCGCACAACCCCGCCCCCGCCCCGCCTCCGACCGGTGATCAAGGTGTTCCGCGGAACCGCGCCGCGGTCGTCACCGTCGCTGCTGCCACGTCCGCACGGTTCTATCCCGGTCGGAGTTCCGGTCCCGGTCCGGGTCGGGGCCCGAGTCCCGGTCTGGGTCCGAGCCCCGGTCCCGGTCGGGGTCGGGGTCGGGTCGACGATTACGTTCCGTGGCCGGTGAGGGAGTCGGGAGCGGGGGTGTGCGTGGGAACGGTGCTACTTGGGTCCTTCTGTAGGGACAGACCGGACGCCGAACCCACCAGAGCGACCACATAGGCGCTCTCCCACGTATCCACCCTGAACACCCCACCGCCGCCGTCACACTCCGCGGCCACCACCATGACCGCGGCCACGTGGCACGGTCATGCAGGTTCCGCGGGACCGCCCCTGACCCGGCCGCATCCCACCTCCAGCCGACGATCAAGGTGTTCCGCGGGACCGGAACCGGGACTGGGACTGGGACTGGGCAGAATCCACTCCAGTCCGACCCGGTGAATTAAAGATCAGCCTGCTGCACCGCCCGAGCGGGCGTGTGTCAGACCGCTGAAGGAGATGCCCCGTGACTCTTCTGGACCCGACCCGGACCCGGACCTACAGCGAGGTCTACTCCGCTGTCAGCCGGGACACGGACAGGTTCATCGCATCGACGCGGGGATCAGCGGGTTGCGCCGGCTATTCGACAGGCCACCGGCGGAACTGGAGACTGCCTGTACCTGAACGTCTACACCCCGCCGGACGCGACCGCCAAGCGCAACCTGCCGGTCATGGTCTACATCCCAGGCGGGGCGTTCGGCAGAACATCCGAACCTCGCTCGCGATCATCCCCTAGGCACGCTCCGCGTACCGCTCCCGCCACCGATCCAAAATCACGCCCCGTGATACCACCCTGCCCCGCGTCGGATGACGCTGTCAGTGCCCGGTGTCGGCGGACGCTCACGAGCACCGGCGACCTCGTCCGCGATGACATCGGATCCAGAAGTGCCCCTCTCCGGCCGCGAGGACCCCGAGGTCCTCAGCGCCAACCCCACACAACCCCGACCATGCGGAGCCCCACGCACTCACCCCCCTCCTTCTGTGGTGTCGCATAATGCTTCACCCTCTCCCTTCTATGGTGCGGCAGGTGCCGGAACCCCCTCCCCCCTGTGGTGCCGACAGCTAGTCTCGGCCGATGCGAGACGACGAACTGCGCCGCATCCTCGCCGACGCGAACCCCTGGTGGGCAAGTGCGGCAGCCGGCACGGACCCCACGGCGTGGACCGGCGCCCACCGCACTCTGCGCGACCGGGCCGGCCACGATCTCGGCTACCGGTCACGCGTCCTCGACGACATCGCTCACGGCCCGCCTGACGGCACCCTGACCGTGCTCACCGGGCCGCGACGGGCTGGCAAGACGGTCGTGGCCCTGGACACCGCCGCGCATCTGTGCGCCCACCCCGAGGTGGACCCACGGCAGGTGATCTACGTGTCCTGCGATGGCATGGCCGCTCGCGACCTGCGGCGGCTGATCACGCTGGGCCGCGCTCTCGCTCGCTCCGTCGACGCACCTGCCCACCGGCGACGGGTGTGGCTGCTCGATGAGATTTCCGGAATCACGGGCTGGAGCAGTGTGCTGAAGGCCGCCGCATCGCAGCCAAGTACGGCCACGGCATCCTCGCCACCAAATCCATCCTCGACCTCGACCACCCAGTCTGGGCCGTCCCTGCGCCCTTGGTCGCCAGCCTCCTTGGCTGAGGCCGGCTGGGTACTTCAGCCGGCCACTGAAGCCTCGCTGCGAAGCGACTTCGCCGGTAGCCGGTGAGGGACGTGCGCCGTTCAGTCGGACTGGTCTTCGAGGATCTGGAGTGCGGCGTGGGCGGCTGACGAATCAAGGCGCCCGGAGGCGGCCAGCCGGCGTAGGCGAAGGGCGGTGCGGGGTTCTTCCGCGGCCAGGCGGCGTAGGAAGGGCGTGGCGTCGTGCAGCCTGCCGGCCCTGGTGAGTGCGAGCGCGGCGGCGCCCACGGCGGTCAGGTCGTCGGGTGTGATCGCCAGCGCAGCCTCGATGTGGGCCAGGTCCTCATAGAGCCCGTCTGGGTTCATGGCGTGGAGGAGATGCTGGAAGGACCGGTGCAGCTCCCACAGCCT
Source organism: Candidatus Frankia alpina (assembly GCF_902806485.1). GTDB lineage: Bacteria > Actinomycetota > Actinomycetes > Frankiales > Frankiaceae > Frankia > Frankia alpina. Next base: position 10,667 of record NZ_CADCWT010000013.1, read on the forward strand.
GCGTAGCTCTCCGACCGGGTCGCGGGCGTCGTCGACACGCAGATCGACCTCGCCGCTGACCGGACGCCCGCTTTGCGTCTCGCCCGACGACATGGCCGGGTCAACGACCCGCAGCGTGACGGACTGGCGGCCGCGTAGATCGCCGCCCATCTCGTCCGCCGCCAGTGCGGCGACCAACCGCGCGGGGAACGGCTGCGCCGACGAGGCGTCGTAGACCGCGATGGTGCGCCTGGCGACTTCGGGATGTTCCATGAGGTTTGCCGCGACGCAGACGTTCTTGCGCCGGGCGGCGCTGACCTCGGCTTCTACCCGCGGCCCTGACACGACCGCGGCCCCGCCGTCGGCTGCCACGATCCCAAGCTGGGCTGCATCTGCCCCGGGCAACCTGCCTATCATGGCGGCCACGTCGTCCGCTGACAGACCCGCATGTAACGCGTCGAGCCCAGTTCCCCCCATCGCCGCGGCGCCCCCGCCTGCACCGCCACAGCGCCCACTCCTGGACGCAGGTGAGGGACTCCCGCGCCCACGGCAAGGACGCGGCTCGCGGTCGCGACTCCCAGCCGCCCGGTCTCGGGGTCACGCGCCACGATCGAGACCGTCACCTGTACGACCCTAACGGTCGATGCCGCAATGCCTCTGCGGGGCGTAGACTGCGCCCGAGTTATATGCTCGACCCGCGAGTCGAGAAAAAGTTGCCGGGCGGTTGGGGGTCAGGATGGCTCGGATCAATCACGACACCGTGGAGCTGTGGCAGGGGTGGCAGCGGCGGGAACTGCGCGTCGACCGGTGCAAGGACTGCGGCACCTGGGTCTTCCCGCCGCGGCCGTTCTGCCCCGGCTGCTGGTCGGACGCCCTGGTGGGGACCACGCTCGGTGGGTCGGGACGGCTGGTGTCGTACTCCCTGCCCCGCGTCGCGCCCGCGTCGCCGCCGGTGGTCAGCGGGGTCGTGGCACTGGCGGAGGCGCCGGGCGTCCGGCTGCTGGCCCGCATCGTGGGGATCGAGCCGGAGCGGGTCACGCTCGGGATGCCGCTGGCGCTCGGCTGGTGGGAGGACGCCGGCGGCGTGTATCCGCAGTTCGGGCCGGTCGACGCCGACCCGGCCCGGCCCCCCGGCGCTGCGGACGGCGTCGAGGGTGGCGCCGCGGACGGCGGTACGGGGGAGGCGGGGGCATGAGCGAGCGGGAACGGGCCGCGATCGTGGGGATCGGGTGGTCGGAGCTGGCGCGGGACAGTGGCGTGGGGCCGGGCAGCCTCGTCGCCCGAGCCGCCCGGGCGGCGGTCCTCGACAGCGGGATCGCGCGGGACGCCATCGACGGGGTCGTCGGCGTCTACGGCACGGACTCGCCGACGCTGTGGCCCGGGTACGTCGTCGACGCGCTGGGATTACCCGACGTCCGCTGGTGGGACACGGCGCAGCCGCCGTCGGTCACGGCGCAGCCGCCGTCGGTCACGGCGCTGTCGACGGCGGCGAACGCGGTGCTGACCGGCAACTGCGACTACGCGCTGTGCTACCACGGCAAGTACCGGTGGGCGAACACCTCGGTCGTCGGCCGCGGTGACCCGCTGGGCCAGGCCCCGGCGCACGAGTTCGACCCCGGCCTTGACCATGCGCTGGTCGAACACGGCGGTTCGATGCTGTGGGCCGCGCGGGTCATGCGCGAGCACATGACGCTGCACGACAGTACCCGGGAGGACTTCGCCCGGATCTCCGTCAACAACAGGACGAACGCCGCCCGCAACCCCCGGGCGGTCTTCCGCGCCCCGATGGTCGACGATCCCATGTGCCTGCTCGACATGGACGCGCCGATCGACGGCGCGCTCGCCGTCGTGGTCACCACCGAGCGCCGCGCCCGCGACCTGCCGCACCCGCCCGTGCTCGTCGAGGCGTTCGGCAGCGCGCTGCCGGCGCGCAACGACGGGCTGCTGTGGCCCGAGGCGGACGGGATCGCCGCCCGCCGGGCCGTCGGCAACCTGTTCGCCCGCAGCGACCTGACCCCCGCCGACGTCGACCTCGCCTACCCGTACGGCGGGTTCACGATCCTCGCCATGCTGTGGCTGGAGGCCCTGTACACCGGGCCAGGGGAGGGCCCGGCGCTGCTGCGCGAGTCGTGGTCCGACGGTGAGCAGCGGCTGCGGCTGTTCGGTCGGGTACCGGTGTGCACTCACGGGGGCAACCTGAGCGAGGGCCGCGCCACGCAGGGGTTCGGCTCCGTGATCGAGGCGGTGCAGCAGCTATGCGGCGACGCGGGGGAGCGCCAGGTCGACGCCGCCCGCAGCGCCGTGATCACCGGGGGCATGGCGGGCACGAACCGCTCGACGATCCTCGTCGTCGGCTGAGCGCCGAGCCGCGACCCGACGGCCCGGGTCAGGTCGGGAGGTGCCGGCTCGGGAGCGGGGCGCCGCCGCCGTCGACGACGAGCGTCTGGCCAGTGAGGTAGGACGCCGCGTCGGAGCACAGGAACAGCACGACGGTCGCGATCTCGTCGGCGCTCGCCCAGCGCCGCAGCGGGATGCCGGCCGCCGTCGCCCGGCGAAACCGCTGGTAGCCCTCGTCGCCGAGGGCCGTTACCAGCGGCTGCCAGATGTCGGTGTCGACGAAGCCGGGCGCGACGGCGTTGACCCGCACCCCCCGATCGCCCCAGGCGGTGGCCAGATTCTGGGTCAGGGTGTTCAACCCGCCCTTCGTCGCCGCGTAGACGGCCTGTTCGACGTCCCCGCCATACGCCGCCGCCGACGACATCGTGACCACGCATCCCCGCTGGCGTAGCAGGGACGGCGCGAGCCATGAGGTCAGCAGAATGACGTTGCGAAGGTTGAGGTTGAGCTGCAGGCCCAGCGGCTTCGCGGTGATGGCCTCCGGCGGTTGGTGCCAGCCGAGCCCGGCGTTGTTCACCAGGATGTCGACGTCGCCGAGCTCCGCCAGGGCCTGGTCGGCCACCCGCCGCACGTCGGCCTCGACGGTGAGATCGGCGCTGATCGTGACGGGCTTGTTGGCGAGCTGGTCGGCGACGGCGGCCAGGCCCGCGCCGCCGCGGGCGACGACGGCGACCCGCGCGCCCGCGGCGTCGAGGGCGCGCGCAGGCCGCGCCGATGCCTCGGCTGGCGCCGGTGATCACGGCGGCGCGGCCGGACAGATCAAAGGTGAGACCGGGCATCATGCGCTCCTGGGAATCGTGCGGGTGATGATCGTCCGGTTGGGGATCGGGCTGCGTCGGAATCGGGCTGCGCGGGGTCGGCAGGCGGCTCGGGGACTCGCCGGGTCGGCGACGAGGCGGCTACGTCCAGCCGGCCGTGGCTCCCTGAATCATCGTGAACGGCCCGACGGGCCAGCGGAAGCAGTCGACCAGCAACTGGTCGACGTCGCGTTCGGTGCTGACCCCCTCGGCGACGATCCGGCGCGCCTCGGCCACCGCCGCCCAGTAGACCCGGTTGGCGACGTAGCCCCAGGCCATCGGGGCGTCGCGCACGATGATCGGGTTCTTGCCCAGCCCGTGGGCGAGCCGGGTCACCGTCTCGACGGCGTCCGGGTCGGTGTGCTCGGTCACGACGATCTCGGCGAAGCGCATGATCTGCGCGGGCGACGACCAGTGCCAGCCGAGGACCCGGGTGGGCCGGTCGGTCGTCGCGGCCAGCGCCCCGACCGGGAAGCCGCTGGAGTTGGTGGCGAGGACCGCGCTGGCGGCGGCGGCCCGGTCGAGCTCGCGGAACACCCGGACCTTCAGCGCGAGGTCCTCCGGCACGGCCTCGATGACCACCGTCGCGCCGGCGACGGCCGACAGCTCGGACTCCCAGGCGATCCTCGTAGCGACCCGGTCGACGTCGGCGGCGGCCAGCTTCCCGCGCTCGACGGCGGCCCGCAGTCCGAAGCGGCCCTCGACGAGCTGGCGGCGGGCGCGCTCGCGGGCCGCGGCGCTGGTGTCGACGCAGACCACCGCGCCGCCGGCCACCGCCACCGCCTGCGCGATCCCCGAGCCGATCACCCCCGCGCCGATCACCCCCACGGTCCCCACGGCACCGACGCCGGCCGGGTTGTCGCCGGCGGTCATGCGGCGGTCGCCAGTCGGGAGGTCAGCGCCGCCACCTCGGCGCCCGTCTCCGCCAACGGCCCCTCGGCCGGTCCGGCCGCGCCGACCGGCGGCCACGCCCGTCGGTCGGCGACGATCCACAGCTCCTTCGACCCGCTCGGGCCGGGGCGCGACTCCCCGTGCCAGGTGCCCTCCTGCTGGAGCCGGAAGCCGAGTCGGCCGAGCTCGACCCCGCTCGGCCGGCCGGTGAACCGGCTCGTCCGGCTGTCGGGCCCGTCCGCCGAGCCGTCGGGCCCGTCCGGCTCGCCGATCCGGCAGGATCCCTCGACCACGAGTCGGACCAGGTCGGTGCCGAGCCGGAAGGCGGGCAGCGCGGCGGCGCCCGGCGGCCGGTCCCAGCACAGCAGGAGCACCCCGGACTCCCGGTGCCCCAACGCGACGGCGGCCAGCCGGCTGCCGTCGCAGAGCATCGACCAGCCCGTCGTGTCGGTGAAGCCGGCGTCGACGTGGTTCGGGCGCAGGGCGGCGCCGAAGCTGTTGACGATGGCGTGCGGGACGTCGGCGTCGCGGGGGAGCATCGCCACCCCCTCGAGGCTGACGTCGTCGGCGAGGGCGGTGTCGGCGAGCCGTTGGAGCTGCGCGTCGGTCAGGTAGGGCTTGAGTCCGCGCCGGTCGGCCATCAGCAGGAGCTGGTTGGTGCCGACCTCGTCGGTCCAGTACTCCGGTCCGTAGAAGGCGTCGGCCTGCTGGAGGCGGAACTCGCCGTGGGCGTAGCTGGTGCCGCCCACCCGGATCGGTTCGCCCAGGGCCATCCGGAAGCTGTCGCTCTTGTGCAGGTGCACGGGGGCCTTGCGGGGAAAGATTCGGCCCTCGATGGACATCGCGACGACGGGGCCTGCGCCTGGGTCACCCATCCGCAGGATGGCCCCGCTGAGCAGGCCGTCGTCGGGTACCGGACGGCGGATGTCCCGGATGACGCCGTCGACGTGGCCGTTGTGCCAGGTCGCGGATCCGAGAAGAGTGATCATGAGGGACCCCCAGGGGATGTATGTTTCTTCGACTCGTGGGTTGACAATAATACGGCGGGGCTCCTACGGTCTGCGGGTCGCCGCCGCGAGGATCGAGGGATGACATGCCGATCAGTTCCATCGCCGACCTGATTCGCACCCATGGCGCCGGGCGCGGCGGCCAGCCCGCGCTCACCGCCGACGGCTGCACCGTCACCTTCGCCCAGCTCGACGCCCGCTCGAACCAGGTGGCCCAGGCTCTCGCCGGCGAGGGGGTCGGCGCCGGCGACCGGGTCGCCTGCCTCGACACCAACGCCGCGCAGTACTACGAGCTGCTCTTCGGCGGGGCGAAGCTGGGGGCGGTGAACGTCGCGGTGAGCTGGCGGCTGGCGCCGGCCGAGATCGCCACGATCATCGCCGACGCGCAGGCCCGGGTCCTCGTCGTCGGCGCGGCGTTCGCGGCGAGCGTCGAGGCGGTCGAGGCCGACCTGCCTGGCGTCAAGAAGATCATCGTGGTCGGCGGCTCGACCCGCCACCAGGACTACGACGAGTGGATCGCCGCCGCGCCCGCGCTCGATCCCGGAGTCTGTGCGAAGCCCAACGACGTGCGGATCCAGCTTTACACCTCGGGCACCACCGGCCTGCCGAAGGGCGTGATGCTGACCGAGCACAACCTGCTGTCGCTGCTGCGGATGGGCGGGGAGACGCTCGACCTCGGGCCCGACACCGTGAACCTGGTCGCCATGCCGCTGTTCCACATCTCCGGCAGCGGCTACTCGCTCAGTGGCTTCCACGCGGGCTGCCACACGGTGCTGCTGCGCGAGGCCCACCCCGACGCGATCCTGCGCTCGGTGGTCGAGCACGGGGTGACGAACCTGTTCGCGGTGCCCGCCGTGCTGCGCACGATGCTCGGCGTGCCGGGCATCGCCGACCTGGACCTGTCGTCGTTGCGCACGATCACCTACGGCGCCTCGCCGATCTCGCTGGACGTGCTGGTCCGGGCGATCACGACGTTCCGTTGCGACTTCGTGCAGGTCTACGGGCTGAGCGAGACCGCGGGCACCGTGACCATGCTGACGCCGGAGGATCATCGCCGGGCCCTCGAGGCCGCCGGGACGGGGGCGGCCGGGACGGTGGGCGCGAGCGGGACGGTGGGCGCGAGCGGGATGGCGGGGCGGCCGGGATGGCGGGGGCGACGGGGCGGTTACGCTCGGCGGGGCGAGCGGTGCCCGGGTGCGCATCGTCCCGCCGCACACCGGGGCCGACGCCGCCGCCGGGGAGGTGGGCGAGATCTGGATCTGTTCGCCGCAGAACACCCCCGGCTACTGGCGCAACCCCCGCGAGACCGCGGTGCTGCTCGAGGACGGCTGGCTGCGCACCGGGGACGCCGGCTACCTCGACCCCGAGGGCTACCTGTTCATCCACGACCGGGTCAAGGGCATGATCATCACCGGGGCGGAGAATGTCTACCCGGCCGAGGTCGAGAACGTCCTGATGTCCCATCCCGACATCGCCGACGTCGCGGTGATCGGGGTGCCGAGCGAGCGCTGGGGTGAGACGGTCAAGGCCGTCGTCGTCGCCGAGGCGGGCCGGACCCCGACGACCGCCGTCGTCGTGTCCTTCGCCCGCGCCCGGCTGGCCGCCTACAAGTGCCCGACCTCGATCGACCTGGTCGAGGCGCTGCCTCGCAACGCCGCGGGGAAGGTGCTCAAGCGTGAGCTGCGCGACCCTTACTGGTCCGGACGCGGGCGGTCCGTAAGCTAGATTTCGCCGATCACAATCTACCTGCTGGTCGGATGGTCGATATCGTCTCGGGGCGTGCGGAGCCCTGCGGAGGAACGCATGAACACGAGCCAGTCCGACCCGCCGCGCAAGCGGGGCCGCCCCCGCAACCTCGAGCCCAGCCAGGAGTACCGCGATCGGCTGGAGAACATCGTGCGGGTGGCGGCGGACGTCTTCCAGGCCCACGGGTACGAGGCCGGCTCGCTCGACGACGTCGCCGCCGCGATGGGCCTGCGCAAGGCCAGCCTCTACTACTACGTCAAGCGCAAGAGCGACCTGCTCCGCCTGGTCTTCGAACGCGCCATCACGGTGGCCCTGACCGAGGTCGAGACGCTGGCCCACCTCGCCGACCCGCGCGAACGGCTCGCCGCGCTCATCCGCCACCAGGCGCTGCTCGTCACGCGTGATCCCGCCCTGTTCGCCGTGTTCTTCGACCAGCGGGCCGGCCTGGAGCACGCCGACCTCGCCGACGTCGGCCGCAAGGAGCACCTCTACCTGCGCCAGTTCATCCTCACGGTCGAGGCCGCGATGGCGGCCGGGGTGATCGGACCGGGTGACCCCAGGCTCGTGGTCAACGCGATCATCGGCATGACGAGCTGGTCCTACAAGTGGTTCGACACCCGGCGCGACTCGCCGGAGACGTTCGCCGACACCTGCGTGGCCCTCGTCCTGCGCTGAGCCGGTGGGGGTCCGGGAAGGGCCTGGCTGGGACCGGAGGGGACCGAGTGGGGCCGGGTGATGGCCCCCCTGCCCGCGCGCCTGAGCCCGCGTCCATGTGACGCAGATTAATTTTTACTCGCGGGTTGACAGAAACCTGCGGCCCGAATACCTTGCTCCTACCTCGCAGGCCGCAGTGGTCGGCGGCCTCTCCGGGAACGCGATCGGCGTCCCGGGAGGCGGTCGGTTCCGGCGGTCACGGATGGCCGCCGACGCGCCTGCGGGCCCGCACGCGGGGCCGGCGGAGTCCACCGGCCCGCCCGCGCACCGCCGCGGCGCACCGCCACCGGTGACCGGGGCCTGCCAGCCCGCCGGGAACAGGAGCTTGGACACATGAAGCGACCCCGAACTCCCTTCGTACGATTACGCACGGGCGTTCCCGCTCTCGTGGTGGTGGCCATCCTCGCGGTGATCCTCGCCAAGGGGGACTACCGGGCCAACTTCTTCTCCGGCGGCGGGTTCGCCCTGGGGGCCCTGGTCGCGGCGATCGCCCTCGGCGTGGTCGTCACCTACCGTGGGTCCGGGGTGGTCAACCTGGCGGGGACGGCCGTGGCGATGTACGCCGCCTACGTCTACGCCGACCTGCGGGCCCGCGGTGACCTCTTCCTCCCCCGCTGCCCAACCCGCTCGCGCCCATCGAGGGCATCGTGCACCGGGCGGGCAACGACTCGTTCACGGTGCCGTATTGGCCCACCTCGGTGTCGTTCGGCGGCGCGATGGGGTTCTGGCCGGCCCTCGTGCTCGCCCTGGTGTTCTGCGCGCTGTTCGGCCTGGTGCTGCATTTCGCGGTGTTCCGGCCGCTGCGGCACGCGCCCGTCCTGGCCAAGGTGGTCGCCTCGGTCGGCGTGCTGCTGTTCCTGCAGGCCGTCGTCGTCCGGCGGTTTTCCACGACGACCCAGGTCGTCGGGCCGCTGCCGTTCGTCGACAAGACGCAGGTCGACCTCGGCCTGTCCAAGATCACACAGGAGCAGCTCTTCGTCGTCTGCCTGGTGCTCGTGCTCGCCGTGGCGCTGTGGGCGCTGTTCCAGCGCAGCCGCTTCGGTCTCGCCGTGCGGGCCGCCGCCGAGAACGAGAAGGGTGCCACGGTCCTCGGGTTCTCCGCCGACCGGCTCGCCGCGGCGACCTGGGTGCTGTCCACCGTGGTGACCGGGCTGCTCGGCATCTTCGTCGCCTCGGTGAACTCCTCCGTCGACCCGAACACCATGCCGGCGCTGATCGTCCCGGCCGTCACCGCGGCCCTGGTCGGCGGCTTCACCTCCTTCGGGTGGACGACGCTGGCCGCCTTCGGCCTCGGCATGCAGGTCTCGCTGGTGACCTTCCTCGGCGCGAACGAAAGCTGGTTCCCGAAGGCCGACGGGCTGCCCGTGCCCGGGGTCGACCTGCTCGTGCCGCTCGTCGTCATCGTCGCGGTGCTGGCCCTGCGCGGGCAGTCGCTGCCGACCCGCGGGGTGCTGGGGCCTGGCCGGCTGCCGTTCTTGCCGACGGCGCGGCCGTGGTCGCTGCGCTACGGCGGTCCGGGGCTGGCCGTCGTCGCGCTGATCCCCGGCGTGTTCTTCCTGTCGCCGGCGATGCGCGACGGGCTGACGAACACGCTGACCGGCATCGTCATCTGCCTGTCCATCGTCGTCCTCACCGGCTACATCGGGCAGATCTCGCTGGCCCAGACCAGCTTCGCCGGCCTGTCGGCCTACACCGTCGCGAGCCTGTCGACGCACCACGGCTGGCCGTTCCCGCTGTCCATCCTCGCCGGCGCCGCGGTCGCGGTCGTCGCCGGCGTGCTCGTGGCGCTGCCCGCGCTGCGGGTGCGCGGGGTGCACCTCGCGATCGCCACCCTCGCCTTCGCCGTCGCCGTCGACAAGGTCGTGTTCGCCAACTCCTGGATCAACGGCGGGTTCGACGGCGCGACCGTGACGACGCCGGCGCTCATCCGCTCCCAGGACACCGCCACCCACCACGTCCTCGGCGTCACGATCGGGGACGGCACCCAGCCCAACCCGCTGACCCTGGTGTTCTGCCTCGTCGTCGTGGTGGCGCTGGGCTACCTCGTCGCGAACCTGCGCCGGTCGCTGACCGGGCGCCAGATGCTGGCCATCCGCTCGAACGAGCGGGCCGCCGCCGCCGCGGGGGTCAACGTGGCCGCCGTTAAGGTGCTGGCCTTCGGGGTCTCGGCGTTCATCGCCGGGGTCGGCGGCGCGGTCATCGCCTACCGCACCGGCAACGTCACCCCCGACAAGTTCCTGTACGACAAGTCGCTGATGTTCTTCGCGTTCGCCTACCTCGGCGGGATCGCGAGCGTCACCGGCGCGGTCACCGGCGGCCTGCTCGTCGGCGGCGGGCTCGGCTTCACGGTCCTCAACCGGGTGTTCGGCCTGCCCGACGAGTTCGTGCTGCTGCTCGGCGGCCTCGGCCTGGTCGTCACCGCCGTGCTGAACCCCGAGGGCGTCGCCGGCAAGGCCCGCACCGGCCTGCTGGCCCTGCAGCGAAGATTCCGACCTCCTACCCCGGTGGACCCACCCGCCCGGGTGGACCCACCCACCCCGGCGGAGGCGGCAACCGGTCCCGTCTCATCCACCGAGCCCGCCGCGTCTACCGAGCCCGCCGCGACTGTCCCGTCTGCCGCGGCCACCCCGGCTGCGTCCGGGGCCGCTGCCGGCTCGCACGTGAGCGGATCCGCCGGGGCGACGCCCGCGGTGGCGGGGGAGGCCCGATGACCGAGCTGTTGCGCACCGAGGCGATGAGCGTCGTCTACGGCGGCCTGCACGCCGTCAACGGGCTGGACCTGCGGGTCGACGAGGGCCGTCTGGTGGGGCTCATCGGCCCCAACGGCGCCGGTAAGACGAGCTTCATCGACGGCATCTCCGGCTTCACCCGGACCCAGGGTGCGATCTACTTCCGCGGGAAGCGCGTCGACCGCGAGCCGGCCCACCGCCGGGCCCGCCTGGGCCTCGGCCGCACCTGGCAGTCGCTGGAACTGTTTGAGGACCTCACCGTCCGGGAGAACCTCTAGGCCGGCGCCGAGCGGCAGACGGTCGGCGGGTTCCTGCTCGACCTGGTCCGTCCCGGCCGCCGCCGCGACCAGTCCGACGTGGACTGGGCGCTGGACGTCCTCGGCATCGCCCACCTCGCCGACCGGCTGCCCACCGAGATCAGCCACGGCCAGCGCAAGCTGGTCGGCGCCGGGCGCACCCTCGCCGCCCGGCCCGCGCTGATCTGCATGGACGAGCCGGCCGCCGGGCTCGACACCACCGAGTCGGAGCAGTTCGGCCGCCGGCTACGCCGCATCGTCGAGGCCGGCGTGTCGATCCTGCTCGTCGACCACGACATGGGGCTGGTGATGGGGGTGTGCGACGAGGTCTACGTCATCGAGTTCGGGACGAGGATCGCCCACGGCACGCCGACGGAGGTCGTCGCCGACGAGCGCGTCCGGGCGGCCTACCTCGGCACGAAGGCGGGTACATGAGCGCACTGCTGGAGATCGACGGGCTGTACTCCGGCTACGCCGGCGTCGCGATGGTCCGTGACCTGAACCTGACCGTGCACGCCGGGGAGATTGTGGCCCTGCTGGGCCCGAACGGGGCGGGCAAGACCACGACGCTGCTGACCACCTCGGGCCTGAACCCGGCGATGAAGGGCGACATCCGGGTCTTCGGCCGCTCGATCCGGGGCCGCCCGGCGCATCGGGCACCCCGCGAGGGGCTCGCCCACGTGCTGGAGGACCGCTCGCTGTTCTACCAGCTCACGGTGGCCGAGAACCTCCGGCTTGCCGCCGCGCGCAGCCGGGGCGACCTCGACCGGGCGCTGTCGTACTTCCCGGCGCTGGAGCCGCTGCTGGGCCGGCGGGCGGGGCTGCTGTCCGGCGGCGAGCAGCAGATGCTGGCCATGGCCAGGGCCCTGACCTCGAAGCCACGCCTGCTGATGGTGGACGAGATGAGCCTCGGTCTGGCCCCCGTCATCGTCGAACGCCTGCTGCCGGTGCTGCGCCGCATCGTCGACGACACCGGCGCGGGGGTGCTGCTCGTCGAGCAGCACGTGCACCTCGCCCTGGAGGTCGCCGACCGGGCCGCCGTGCTGGTCCACGGAGATCTGGTCGCCAGCGGCACCACCGCGGAGATCGCCGGGCGTGCCGCCGCCCTCGAAGAGACCTACCTCGGCGCCGACGCCAGCCCCGATGCCAGCCCCGATGCCAGCCGTACTGCCGGCCCCGACGACCGTCCCGACGACCCGGAAACCGACCCGGAAGCTGACCGGAAGGATCACGATGAGTGAGGCCTGGATTCTCGACGGCGTGCGGTCACCCCGCGGCAAGGGCCGGCCCACCGGCTCGCTGCACCACCTGCATCCGCAGGAGCTGCTCGGCCAGCTCCTGCGCGCGCTTGCCGACCGCGTCGGCTTCGACCCGCAGCTCGTCGACGACGTGGTGATGGGCAACGGCAACGCTGTCGGCGACTACGGCGGCGACATCGCCCGGATGGCGGTACTCGCGGCCGGCTGGCCGGACACGGTGGCGGGCGTGACGCTGAACCGGTGGTGCGGGTCCGGTCAGCAGGCCGTCACCTTCGCGGCGATGGGGGTGGCGTCCGGGCATCAGGGGCTCGTGCTCGCCGGCGGCGTGGACATGATGTCGCGCTGGCCCGCCGAGGAGGGGCCGATGGACTTCTCGGCCGGCAACCCGGCGGTGCGGGCCAGGTTTCCGCAGGTCCCCCAAGGGGTGTCCGCCGACCTGATCGCGACGATCGAGGGGTTAACCCGCGACGACGTCGACGCGTTCGCCGCGCGCAGCCAGCAGCGGGCCGCCGCCGCGATCGAGCAGGGCCGCTTCGCCCGCAGCGTGGTGCCCATCGTCGACGCCGACGGCTCCGTCGCTCTCGACCATGACGAACATCCCCGGCCGGGCACCGCTCCGCAGACGCTGGCGAAGCTGGCGCCGTCGTTCGCAGCCCTGGGGCGCGCCGTGTTCACCGACTACGGGTACGACCGGGCCTTCGGCGAAATGGTCCGCGACGTCTACCCGGACGTCAAAGAGGTCGACTACGTCCACCACGCCGGCAACTCGTCGGGCATCGTGGACGGCGCGGCCGTGCTCGCGCTCGCCTCGCCCGAGTTCGCGCGGGCGCACGGCCTGCGCCCGCGGGCCCGGGTGGTGATGAGCGCGGTCGTCGGCGCGGAGCCGGTGATCATGCTGACCGCGCCCGGCCCGGCCCGGCCTCGCGCCGCTGCCTGGCGCGGGCCGGGATGGCGGTGGACGACGTCGACCTGTGGGAGATCAACGAGGCGTTCGCCGCCGTCCCGCTGAAGACGATGCGCGACCTCGATCTCGATCCCGAGAAGGTCAACGTCAACGGCGGGGCGATCGCGCTCGGCCATCCGATCGGCGCGACCGGCGGCATGCTCCTGCAGACCGCCCTCGACGAGCTGGAACGCCGCGACCTCGCGACCGTGCTCGTCACCATGTGCACCGGCGGCGGCATGGGGACCGCGACGATCATCGAGCGGATCTGACCGCGCCGAGCAGGTCTGGACGAAAGCGCCGCAACGGCGATCAGGGTGGCGGGCGGGTCCGCGGGGATCCGCCCGCCCCGGGGTGTGGAGGCAGACGATGGGCAGAATCCTCGAGGGCATCAAGGTCGTGGAAGTGGCGATGTTCGCGTTCGTGCCGTCGGCCGGCGCCGCGCTCGCCGACTGGGGCGCGGACGTCGTCAAGATCGAGCATCCCGAGACCGGTGACCCGGTTCGGGCGTTGTCGTCCTACGGCTTCGGCCCCGGCGACGGCGGCGTGACGACACTGTGGGAGGTGTTCAACCGCGGCAAGCGGGGCGTCGGCATCGACATCGCCACCCCCGACGGGCTCGAACTGCTGATGTGCCTCATCGACGAGGCGGACGTGTTCATCACCAGCTTCATGCAGCCGGCCCGGGAGCGCCTCGGCATCGACGTCGACCAGGTCCACGCCCGCAACCCGCGCATCGTCTACGGCCGCGGCACCGGCCAGGGGCCCGTCGGCCCCGACGCGGACAAGGGCGGCTTCGACGGCATCTCCTACTGGAGCCGGTCGGGGGCCAGCACCGCGTCGGTGCCGCCGGGCTACGACTTCCCGATCCTGCTGCCCGGCCCCGCCTACGGCGACATCCAGAGCGGGATGTTCCTGGCCGGCGGCATCGCCGGGGCGCTCTACCAGCGGGAACGGACCGGCCGGGGCAGCGTCGTCGACGTGTCGCTGTTCGGCTCCGGGCTGTGGGCGATGCAGCCCTCCATCGCGGGCGCCGCGGCGATCGGCGCGGACAACATCGTCCAGCTCGACCGCCGCCGCCCGCCGAACCCGCTGACGAACCTGTACCGGACGGCCGACGGCCGCTTCTTCGTGCTCGGGATGTTACAGGCCGACCGCTACTGGCCCGGCCTGTGCGCGGCGCTCGGCCACCCGCAGCTGGCCGTCGACGAGCGGTTCACCACCCTGGCCCTGCGCACCGAGCATTCCGAGGCGTGCGTCGCGGCCCTCGACGCCGCCTTCGCCGCCATGAGCTACGACGAGCTGGTCAAGGCCCTCGACAGCCAGGGAGGGCCAGTGGTCGCCGATCGCCGTCCCCGGCGACACCCTCACCGACCCGCAGGCGCTGGCCAACGGCTACGTCCAGCAGGTCGACTACCCGGGCGGCGCGCGGCTGCCGCTGGTCCCGGTGCCCGCCCGGGTCGACGGCGACCTGCCCGTCCTCACCCCGGCGCCCACCCTCGGGGAGCACACCGACGAGGTCATCACGGCGCTCGGCCGCTCCGAGGAGGAGCTCATCAACCTCAAGATCGCCGGCGTGATCTCCTGATGACCGCCGTCACCCGCGGGATCGACGCGGGCGTGCTGCGCTCGCTGCTGGCAGCGGGACGCAACCCCACCCTCGCCGCTTCCGCTCCCGCCCTCGCCACCTCTGCCCTCGCCGAGGTCGACATCGTCGACCTGCACCGGCTCAAGGGCGGCTACTCCCGCGAGATGTGGTCGTTCGACGCGGTGACCCACGACGGTGTGGTCCACCCGCTGATCCTGTGCGCGGACTCCGCCGCCGGCGTCGTCGGCGCGGGCGGGCGGACCCTCGGCCGCCCCGCGGAGGCCGCTCTGCTGCACACCCTGCACGCCGCAGGCCGGCCGGTGCCCGATGTGGTGGGCAGCGGCGACGGCGTGGCAGGAGGTCCCGGCGAGGAACTCGGCCGCCCGTACCTGGTGATGGAGCGATGCAGCGGCACGGCCGCGATCGGGCCGCTGCACCGCGACCCCTGGTATGTGCGGCACCGGGCGGAGCTTGCCGCCTGGTACGCCGAGACGCTGGCCGCGATCCACGCCGCCGACGTGCCGGCGGACATCCTCGGCGGCCGGCCGGACCCGGCGCGGGTCGCCGGCGGGGAGCTGGCCAGGTGGAGCGGCGAGCTGTGCGCGACCCCCCAGGCGCACACCGCCGTGCTGGACCGCGCGCTGGGCTGGCTCGCCGCGAACCCCCCACCCCCGCCCGAGCGGGTCACCCTGCTTCACGGCGACTACCGGACCGGCAATATCCTGCATGGTCACGGTGACGGTGACCCCAGCGGGCTGCGCACGGTGCTGGACTGGGAGATGGCCCACTTCGGGGACCCGCTGGAGGACCTCGCCTGGGCGCAGCTCGTCTGCTGGCGGGTCGGTACCGACCGGGTCGGCGGCCTGGTGGACCTGGTGCGCTGGCCGGAGCTCTACGGCGCCGCCGCCGGCCGGGCACCCGACCTCGCGGCCCTGCGGTGGTGGGAGGTGCTGGGTTCGGTGAAGATGGCCTGCCTGGTGTGGCGGGCCGCCGAGGCCGTCGCCGCGCCCGCCGAGCGCGCCCTGCTGGAACGCCTCTTCGCCGACCTGGGTACCGAACTCGACCGCCGCCTACTGCCGCCTGACCGCCGTCCCGCCGCGCCGCGACCGGCCGGACCGGCACCGACGGACGTGGTACGGGCGGACGCAGCCCAGGCGGACGCGGTACTGGCGGGCGGAGCACAGGCGGACGGAGCAGCGATGACCGACGGGGGACGGCGGGCCGACGTGGGGCCCGCGACGGAGTCGTTCGAGGTGCGGGGGGTGCGTAACGGCGGTCGTCTGGGACCGAGGCGTGCTCGACGGTGACCCGCCCACCATCGACCTCGTCGAGGTCGAGGCCGATCTCGTCGCCGAGTCCCGGCGCGATCCCCTCCAGCGTCGCCGCGACGGGGGCGGCGGTGGCGGCGCGGCCGCGGTCGCAGTGAACGATCCCGAGTCCGCGTTCGCGCTCGTAGTCCGCACCTGGACCGGGTCGTCCAGGTGACGACCCCGGCACGGCCCCGGCCGTCGCGCTAGCCGATCGAGTTTTCTCTACCCTCCGATCTACCCTCCGACCACGAGCATGCGCCGGTGACAGGCCGGCCGAGGTGGGCGGGCGGGATGGGTTGCGGTGCGGTCTGCGTGATCCGCTGGTGTCGGACCGCGCAGAACGCACCGCACCGGCCCCCGCCCCGGTGCCGACGTACTCGCGGTACCGCTCCACGCATCCGAGCGCCGGTCCAGTCTGATGATCACGATGTTCCGCAGAACTGCGCCACGGTCCTCGCGCCTGCGTGGTTGTTCGCCGAGGCCCGGGTCGAGGCTCGGCCATTTAGTTACTTGCGGTGACGGGTGAGTGGGGGCGTGCGGGGGGCCGGTGTCATGTGGTCCTTTGGTATGGACAAACAGGACGCCGAACCCACCAGAGGAACCACATCGGCGCTCACCCACGCATCCATCCCGAACACCCGCCAGCCGCCGCCACGCTCCGCGGTCGCCGCCGCGGCCCGCTCGACCTCTGAGGCATCACCGACGCGCCGCCCCGACCTCGGACCGGTCCTCCCGCCACCGCCACCGCCACGAACCACGAACCACGTGACACGGTCATTCGGATTCCGCGGAACCGCGCCGTGCTGCCGGGCCAGGAGATCGACGGAAGGCCCGGGCACCGCACGGTGCCCGGGCCTTCTCGGCGGCCGGTGGGCCGGTGGCTGCGGCCGGGTCGTGCGGTTCAGGTGAGGTCGTAGAGCTTCATGGCGTTGTCCTGCAGGATCTTGCGCAGCACGTCGTGCGGGAGGTCGCCGAGCTTGTCGTTGATGAACTGCCGGGGTGGCAGCGCCGAGCTCACCGGCCCCGGCGACATGCTCGTCGGGTGCGGGAAGTCGGTCTCGTACAGGATGTTGTCGGCGCCGACATAGTCGATCGCCGTGCGCAGCGTGGGGCCGTGCTCGAACCAGAAGCAGGCGTAGATCTGGCGGCGGAAGTACTCGCTGGGCAGCAGGTCGTACTCGGGGTGCTCCTTGGCGACGCCGCACTCGGTCCACATCCAGTCCAGCGCCTGCAGGGTGAACGGCACCCAGCCGACGCCGCTTTCCACCGAGACGAACTTCAGGTCCGGGAAGCGGTGGCACACACCGGCGCCGATGAGGCTGCCCACGGTGCGGGCGTTGCCGAGGAAGAACGTCATCGGGAAGGTGGCGTAGTTGGCGTGGACCCCGGCGGAGGGATGCAGCAGCTGCGGCATCGTGACGTCCCCGCTGCCGATGTGGAAGTTGACCGACAGGCCCATCTCCTGGGCCGCCGCCCACAGCCGGTCCCAGTGCGGATCGGTGAGCATGGGGGAGCCGAAGTCCTCGGGCGCCTGGGAGAACACCATGCCCTTGTGCCCGAGCTCCGCGCAGCGGGTCATCTCCTGGATCGACAGGTCGATGTCCCAGAACGGCACCGTCATGACCGGGACGTAGCGGTCCGAGACCCGGCGGAAGTCCGCCAGCCAGTCGTTGTACGCCTGTAAGAGAAGCAGCGCCAGCTCCATGTCGCCGAAGTCGGTGTAGCGCCCGGCGCCGAAACCGGCGACGTTCGGGTAGAGGACCTCGGCGTGGATGCCGTAGTCATCCATGATCTCCAGGCGGCCCTCGGGCTGCCAGATGCGCGGGTCGACCATGTCGAGCTGGGCGGGGAACTTCGGGGGCGGCTCCTTCCAGCCGGCGATGGCCAGGCCCGCGGCCGGGCTGAGCACCTTGCCGCCGGCGACCCACCACTCGATGCCGCCTGCGTCGCGTTCGACGTGGGGCACGCGGTCGCCGTACTTCGACGGGACCCGGGACGTCCACAGGTCGTAGTGCTCCACGACGTGGGTGTCGCAGTCGATGACCTTGAGGTCGAGTTCGTCGATGAGATCCACGATGTACCCCTCACGCGGGACCGGGAACGCCCCCGGTCGGGACGGTGCGCACTACCTGCACGGGACGATAGGTGAGACGCAGATTACAGTCAACCGACAGGTCGAATAAATTCGGGTCAGGTTGGAGGGTGTCGGCCAGCCGGCCGATCGGACCGGCGATCGGGCCGGCGATCCGGTTGTCGAGGGGTCCGCCGGCGGGGCTCTCGATTAATTCGATCGACTGGTGGACTAAATTATTGCGGGGTCGTACGGTGCTCCCACCCGTCGGCCACTGGGGGCCGGCGCAGGTGGGAGGCGGTACCGGTGAGAGGTCGATCTGTGGCGGGGGCGCTGGCGCTCAGTTCCCTGCTCTTAGCCGCGGCGTGTTCGTCGTCGGGTTCGTCCGGGGGCGCCGCGAACGGTGCCGGCGGTGCCGGCGCCGGGGAGGTGAGCTCCGCGCCCGTCGCCAACAGCGACAACAACGCCTGGGCGCTGCGCTACACCGGCGGCTCGGCCGGCGCGGCGAAGGGCACGCCGTACAAGATCGGATTCGTCAGTCAGGACACCTTCCTGCCGTCCGCCACGCAGGGCGCGAGGGCCGCGGTGGCCTACGTCGACGCCGAGCTCGGCGGTGTCGGCGGCCGGCCGATCCAGCTGGTCTCCTGCTCGGTCAACGTGCCGGAGGACGCCGCCCGCTGCGGCGCCCAGCTGGCCAACGACGCGTCGCTGTCGCTGGTGATCGTGGGCGGCCTCAGTGTCGGCAACAAGGAGTTCTACGACGCCGTGGGCGGGCGCAAGGCGATCCTCATCGGCAACGCCCTGGCCAGCGAGGACTTCGTGACGACCCGCGGCGTCGCCTACACCGCCGGCTCGCCCGGGGTGCTGATGGGCATGGCACGCTTCGCCGTGGAGGAGCTCAAGGCCCGCACGGTGGCCGGCATCGTCCCGGACACCCCCGCCGGCCGCGCCGCCGCCCAGCAGCTCGTGAAGCCGATCCTGGACGCCGCCAAGGTGAAGTTCCGGCCGGTGTTCATCAGCCTGCAGGCCACCACCCCGGACCTGACCACGGCGCTACAGGCCAGCGGCGCGGGCAGCGCCGACGCGCTGATCACCGCCTTCCCGTCGAGCAGCTGCATCAGCATGTACGACGCGATCCGCTCGCTCGGCATCAAGCCCAAGGTGATTACGACCGACCAGTGCGCCGACGTGCCCGTGCGTGCGCACCTCAAGAGCGTCGGAGCCGCTGACACCGTGCCCGACGGCTGGTACTACGCCAACTACGGTTACAACTTCGACCTGCCCGAGGTCGACTCCGGGATGAAGACCTACCAGTACGCGGCGTCGAAGTACGCCAAGCCGCTGGGCAGCGCCCCCGTCGAGCTGCGCGGCTTCAGCGGGCCGACGTTCGGCACCGTGATGACCGCCGCCAAGATCGTCAACCAGGTCGGCGTGGACAAGGCCACGTCCTTCGACGTCGTCGACCGGGCGCTGCGTGGCTTCACCGGTCCGGCGATGCTCCAGGTCGGCCCGCTCAAGTGCGGCCAGGCGCCGTTCGTCGCCGTCTGCGGTCACCAGATCGGCGTCGACCAGTACACCGGCGGCAAGTGGACGAGCGTCCGCGACGGCCTCAACGACAAGCCGGTCAACCTGCTGGCCCCGGTGAGCTGACCCCCCGCCTACCTTCCGGGCTCCCGGTCGACCCCGCCCCCCGCCGGCCGGCGCCCCGCAGGCCTTGGCCGACCCGTACAGCCAGGTCGTGCACTTCACACCGCGGAGCTCACCGCGATGGCTGCGGCCATCCGCGATCTGATCGCCGACTACCGCGATCGTGAGATCCAGTCGGGATCACGACCGGCGGGCACCGCGCCCGTCGCGGTCATCGCGCGACTGTTCCCCCTGCTCGACGACCTCTCGTCGAATCGCTGATCGACCGGTTCCCGAGGCCGCTGTCGCCCGGCCTGCGGCGGGCCGGCAGAGGACCGTCCTCGCTGGGTCGGGTGGGAGCCGGTTCTGCGGAACACCATGATCGGCTGTCGGCTTCGGGTCGGAGGCAGATCGACGGTCGGCGCGGGATCGGGGGCGGAGGCCATCCGGTTTGGTGATTCGTGGCGGTTTTCTGTCGGTGGCGGGTGGGACGACACCCCCGGCCCGGTGATCATGAAGATGACGGCTCCGCCAACCGATAAGTCATACCCGTCCAGGGACACTTCCCGGTAGCGGGGCCGATCAGACCGTGACACTGGGACCGCGGTGGCGAGACCGCGCCGGGCCGGAATCCCCCCCCGGTGGTTCGCGGGTGGGTCAGCGCTGGACGCCGACGGACTGCCACACCCGGAGCAGGACTTCCTCGTCGGGGGCGTCGAGTGACCACTGCCACGGCTTGGCGAAGACGAAGACCTGGGCCTCGTGATGGGTCGGGTCGCTGCCGTCGAGCATCGTGATGGTCACGCTCTTGTCGCCGGTGAGGACGAAGAAGACCTCACGGTACTGCCCGAGGTGGACGTCGAGCACGACGGCGTCGGGGCCGTAGCGGTGGACGTCGACCGTCCGGGTGCGCGGCGTCGCGGGGCCCGGTGCGGGATCGGCGGGGGGTGGCGCCCCGTCCTGCCTCATGACCGCTCCTGCCTCATGCGCGCGCCCTTACAGGAAGCGGCGGTTCGCTGTGTCCGCGGGAACGGTGATGCCGATTTCCTCCAGCAGCGGACGGGTGTCGGCGATGTACTGCTGGCGCAGCTGGGCGTTGTTGAGCTTGCGCAGGCCCCAGCGGACGTAGGCGTCGCTGAACTCCGAGTCCGACCGGCCGAACATGTCCAGCGCGGCCGGCCACCAGATCTTTATCTTCTCGTTGGCCTCCGCCAGCCCGGCCGGATCGGCGCACACCCGGCGCAGGTTCGACAGGCCGAACGTCGCGTGGAACACCTCGTCCTTGTGCAGGCGTTCCGCCACGTTCAACAGGGGCTCGTAGGGCACGTCCTCCCACGTCTCCCCGATGTAGCAGCCCACCCGGTCGCCCAGGGCGTTGAAGTACGCCATGTCGCAGAACGTGTCGATGGGCAGGTGGAACAGGTACTGCTTGATCGGCTGCTTGATCGTGCCGACGCCCAGGCCCGCCAGGATCCGCGCCGTGATGACGCCGTGCTCGACCTCCTGCTGCATGAGCTTCGCGAAGGTCGTCTTCAGCCGCTCCTCGGGAGCGAGCGTCATGCAGCGTTCCCACAGGTGGCTCAGCAGCTCGGTGTAGTGCCGGTTCGTCGAGTTCTCCAGGTGGTGCACGAGCATGCGCACCAGCAGGTCGGAGAACTCGCTCGGGATGTCGGCATCGTTCTCCCGGTACACCCGACGCTCGCCCACCATCGCATCTCCCATGACCTCATCGTAGGAAGGTCCACCATTATTGTCAACTCACGAGTCGAATGAAATCAGCACTGCTTATCCGGAGGGATAAATCGGACGCGGAAGTCTCCGGATAAGCAGGTGGCCGGGTTCAGGGGGCAGTGGGGTCGTCGAGGCGCAGCGCGCGACCCACGACCTCCTTCATGATTTCGCTGCTGCCGCCGAAGATCCGGGTGATCCGCACGTCGCGGTACATTCGGGCGATGGGGTACTCCTCCATCCACCCGTAGCCGCCGTGCAGCTGGACCCCGGCGTCGACCGCGTCGAACTCCAGCTCCGTGGCCAGCAGCTTCGCCGCGGCGGCGTCCTGCGGGGTGAGCGTGCCGGCGATCCTGGCCTGGACGCAGCCGTCGACGAGCGCCTGGACGGCGAGCGTGCGGGCGTGCAGGGCCGCCAGGACGAACCGGGTGTTCTGGAAGCTGCCGATCGTGGTGCCGAACGCCGTGCGGCTGCGCACGTACTGCCTGGTCAGCTCCTGGGCCCGCCGGGCGCTGGCGACGCTGCCGACGGCGATGGACAGCCGCTCGGCCGCCAGGTTGCGCATCAGGTAGTGCAGCCCGCGGTGCTCCTCGCCGAGCAGGTTCGTCGCCGGCACCCGGGCGTCGTCGAAGAACAGCTCGGCGGTGTCCTGCGCGCGCAGGCCGACCTTGTCGAGCTTGCGTCCCCCGGCGAAGCCGGGGATGGCGCGCTCCACCGCGAGCAGGCTGAGCGAGCTCCGCCCGGCCGCCGGGTCAGTCTTGACCGCCACGACGACGAGGTCGGCGAGCAGACCGTTGCTGATGAAGGTCTTGGCGCCGTTGACGACGAAGCGGTCGCCGTCGCGGATGGCGGTCGTGCGGATGCCGCGCAGGTCGCTGCTCGCCCCGGGCTCGCTCATCGCGATGGCGGTGACGGTCTCGCCGGAGCAGTAGCCGCGCAGCCAACGCGCCTTCTGCGCGTCGCTGGTCAGGCCGACCAGGTAGGGGGCGAGCAGCTCGTTGTGCAGCGACAGCCCGAGTCCGGTGATGCCACCGAACGCCAGTTCCTCGGTGACGATCACGTCGTAGCGGGGGTCGTTCAGCCCGGCGCCGCCGTACTGCTCGGGCACGGTGAGCCCGAGCAGGCCCATCTCGCCGGCCCGGCGCCAGGCGCTGCGGTCGACGACGCCGGCACGCTCCCACTCCTCGTGGTGCGGCTGGCATTCCTTCGTGACGAAGGTCCGCAGCAATTCGCGGAACTCTTCGTGTTCGGCCTCGAAGAGCGTGCGTTGCATGACGGCGACTCCTGTCTGTGCTCCTTGCGGGCCTGGTTGCTCGTCGCGGGACGGGGTAGCTCCTCGCGGGGCTGGTCAGCCGGCGGCCGCGCCGCCCGCGGCGGCGAAGGCGGGTGCGGCGGCCGGACGGGAGTGCAGGGCACCCCAGACGGCGGCCATGGCGGCGGCCTCGGCGGGGGAGGCGCCATGCACGAGCACCTCGTCGGCGCCCGCCGCGCGGTAGTCCGCCGCCCGCCGCGCGCATGCGGTGTTGGACCCGATCGCCGCGCCGGTGTCGAACCACTGCGCGGGGATCAGCTCGGCGGAGTCCACCAGCCGGTCGCGGGTGACGGCGGTGTCCGCGATGCCGCGGCCGGTCAGGGTGGGATGGGCCCGCAGCCGGTCGAGCACCGCCGGGTCCCAGCCGTTGCGTTCGACCAGCAGCTCCCCGAGGCCGCGGACCTGGAAGTAGCTGACCGCCTGCGCCCGCACCGCGAGGTCCGCCCGGTCGGGCGGCAGGTCGGGCGCGGCGACGAGGGTGGTGATGACCCGGACCGACGCCGGGTCGCGCCCGGCCCGCGCCGCGGAGCTACGCACCGCCGCCACCGCGGCGGCCACCGCGTCGACGGTGAGGAACGGGTGCAGGATGACCCCGTCGAACACCCGCCCGGCGAGGTCGAGCCCGCGTGGCCCGATGGTGCCGAGGACGACCGGCGGCGCGCCGTCCGCGGGCAGGTCGGAGAAGCGCATCCCGCGGAACGACCCCGCCGCCCCCTCCTCTCGGATCGCCTCGCCCGTCCACAGCCGCCGCAGCATGCCCACCAGGTGCTCCAGGCCGCGCAGCGTCGGCGCCGCGACGCCGAGCGAGGGCGCCAGCGCGCCCAGTCCCCGGCCGAGCCCGAGGACGAACCGGCCGCCGCTCATCGTGTGCGCAGTCGCCGCCAGCGCGGCGATGGTGAGGGGATGGCGGGTGCCCTGATGGATCACGGCGGTCCCGACGCGACACCGCTCGGTCGTCGCGGCGAGTGCCCCGCAGACCACCCCGGCCTCCTTGAGGTCGAGCCGCTCGCTGACGTAGACCGCGCCGAAGCCGGCCCGCTCGGCGTCGCGCGCCTCCCGCAGGGCGCGGGCGGGGTCGCCCGCCCGCCCTGGCAACACGTAGACGCTGAGGTCGTCGTGCACGCTGAGGTCGTCGTGCACGCCATCGCTGTGGTCGGCGGATGTCATGATTCGATTCCCTCGGCTTCGGTCGGATCGGTCGACGGGGAGGCAGCCGGGGCGGCCCGGATCTCGTCGGGTTCGTCGAGCTCGCTGGGGTCGTTGAGCTCGTCGGGGAACAGCTCGTCGGTGTGGCCGACGTAGCCCAGCGCGAGGAACAGGTACATCTGGGCCGTCTCCAGCGCCCGCTCGATCGCCGGCGACAGGGCGCCTTCCCGCTCCCGGGCCAGGAGGGCGTGCAGCGCGAGCAGGCGGGCGCGCTGCCGCTCGACGTCGGCGCCCAACCCCGGTCCGGTGTTCGGGTTCGGTGGTGGGAGCGGGTCGAGATCCGTGCGGGTCCGTGTTCCCTGTGCCACGCCAGTCACCGTTCAGCGCCCTTCTCGGGGGGTGGCGGCTCGTGCGCCCGGCTCGCGGGCGTCGAAGATCCGTCTGGTCTTCAGCTCGTAGCGCGGCAGCGTCCCGGCGTGGACGACCTCGGTCTCCAGCCGGACGCCGAGGTGGTCGCGCAGGTGCGCGGACAGCCGTGCCGCCAGGTCGACCAGCGCGCCGACCCCCGCCGCGGCCTCGGCCCGGACCAGCATCCGATCCATGCCGTCGCGGCGGGACAGGTGCAGCTCGTAGTGGTGCGTCAGCCCCGGGACCTCGCTGATCAGGTTCTCCACCGCGGTCGGGTACACGTTGACCCCACGGATGGTGACCATGAAGTCGGACCGGCCGAGCACGACGCCCGGGAAGTGCTTCCAGGTCCACCCGCAGCCGTGGTCGGGACGATCGTCGAGGCGGACGAGGTCGTGCGTGCGGTACTTGATGAACGGCTGCACGAGATGGGTGTAGCTGGTGATGACGTGCTCGCCGACCCCGTCGGCGTCGGTGACCGGCTCGCCCGAGTCGGGGTCCACCGAGTACGAGTGGCAGACGTCCTCGATCGCGTGCACCCCGCCGGCCCACACGTCGCAGGACTGGCCGATGAACAGCGCCTCCCCGATGCCGTAGGCGTCGTGGATCCGCTCGACGCCCCAGGCCTCGGCGAGCCGCTCCCGGATGCGCGGCACCGACAGCCCGGCCTCGCCGCCGCCGGCCAGGATGCGCACCCCGACGCGGCGCAGGTCCAGGCCCGCCCGCTCGGCGATCTCGGCCAGATGCAGCAGATAGGTGGGGGTGGCGTAGACGATGGCGGGGCGGCGCTCGAGGATGTGGCGGACCCGCTGCTCCCCGGTGGCCCCGCCGCCGGAGACGATGGTCAGGCCGAGGTTGCGCGCCCCCCAGTAGTACGTCCACAGGCCGACCCACATGCCGAAGTCGAAGCAGAAGTAGATCGAGTCGCGCGGCCGGGCTCCCTGGCTCCACAGGCCATAGCAGAGCTGGGTGCCCGCCTTGTGCATCTCGAACTGGCTGAACGCCTCGTGCAGGAACCGGCCCGTGGTGCCCGTGGTGTGGAAGTACTGCTGCCAGTGCTCCGGGCCGAGTGCCAGACCGCCGAACCCCGACTCCGAGCTCTCCTGGTCGCGGACGTAGTCGGGCTTGTCGGTGAACGGCAGCCGGTGGTGGTAGTCGTCCCAGGTGCGGATGTCGGCGGGCTTCACCCCGGCGGCGTCGTAGATCCGCCGGTGCAGCGGGGAGTTGTCGTAGGCCCAGCCGACCAGGTGGCGGATCCGGGCGAGGTGCAGCGCGTCGAGCCGTTCCCGATCGGCGGTCTGCGTCGCCCGGTTCCAGAACCGCTGGTCGACGGCCTGGCCTAACGCCCCTGCCATTGTGCGGTCCGCTTCTCGATGAACGCGGCGGCGCCCTCGCGGTGGTCCTCGGTGGTCTTGAGCACGCTCTGGCCGAGACGTTCCAGCCGGCGGCCGGTCTCGCCGTCGACGTCTGCGCAGGTGTTGAGCACGAGCTTGGCCATGCCGAGGGCGAGCGGCGCCATCGCGGCGAGCCGGTCGGCCATCCCCCGGGCGGCGTCGAGTGCCGTCCCCGCCGGCACGACCTCGGTGACCAGGCCGAGCTGCAGCGCGACGTCAGGACGCAGGGTGCCGCCGAGCATGACCAGTTCCTTCGCTCGGCCCCGCCCCACGTACGTGACGAGGCGCGAACAGCCCCCCGACCCGGGGATGAGGCCGACCTTCGCCTCCGGCATGACGAACCGGGCGTTGTCGCCGGCCACCCGGAAGTCGCAGGACAGGGCCAGCTCGAACCCGCCGCCCGCGGCCACCCCGCCGCCCGCGGCCACCCCGTCGACGGCGGCGATCATCGGGATCTCCATCGCCTCGATCGTGTCGAAGACGTCGTGGATGCGCCAGGCATGCGCCCGGAACCCGCGGGTGCCGAGCGCCGTGAGGTCACCCATGCCGCCGACGTCCTCGCCGGCGGAGAACGCGCGCTCGCCCGCGCCGGTGATGATCAGCACGCGCACCCCCGGGTCGAGCGCGGTGTCCTCGACGGCGTCGCGCAGCTCCTGGCGCATCGCCGCGTTCCAGGAGTTCATCCGGTCCGGCCGGTTCAGCGTGAGCACCCGCACGCCGCGAGGCTCGTCGTCCAGGGTGATGTACTCGTGCCCCATCAGCGCGTCCCCGTCTCCAGGCGTACCGTCGCCGCCACCGTGCCGTCGGCCTTGCGCACCTCGACGCCGTCGGCGGTGGGCACCACCGTCAGCTCGTCGCCGGGGAAGACCGGCGCGGACAGCCGTGCCTCGGCGGAGCGCAGGGCCTGGGGGCCGAGCTGCTCGACCACGGCGTCGAGCGCCAGTGTCACGGTGAGCGGGCCGTGCGCGATGACCGACGGCAGGCCGGAGGCGCGGGCGAACTCGTCGTCGACGTGGACCGGGTTGAAGTCGCCCACCGCGCCGGCGTAGCGGGCGATCTGCACGCGGGTCACGGGACCGCGGGTGCGCTCGCCGAGCGTCACGCTCCCGTCGGGGGCCGCGCTCTCGCCGTTGGTCACGCTGTCGTCCTGGGTCACTTGCCGCTCCCACGCTCGATGAAGGTGACGGTCTGGCGCTGCACGAGGTCGCCCGCGGCATCGGTGAACTCCGCGGCGAGCAGCCCGAACTGGTTGGCGCCCTTGCGGAAGACGTCTTCCACGGTGACCCGCACGTGCACCCGCTCGCCGGGGGCGAAGGGGCGGCGCCAGTCGTAGTCGATGCCGGCGAGCAGGGCGCGGGACAGGTCGAGGCCGAGCCCGTCGACGGCCGTCGACTCGCCGCCGACCGCCGCGCCGAAGTAGGGGACGAGGGCGGCCGTCGCCGCCCCCGCGGGGCTGCCGACGGCGCGGACCAGCGCGGCGAGTACGTCGGGGGAGACGGTGAGATCGTCCTCCACCAGGGTCTGCCCTTGGCGCTTTCGTCCATCTCGACCTCCGTCGGAACTGTCCGCGGCCCGTGGGCGCGGCGAGGGAACGTGGCTGGTCCACGGGCCGCAGCGGTCATGGAAACCGCCCGCCGGTGGGGCGGTTCGTGGGGGTGGGCCGCGGCCGGGCCGTGGCGCGGGTCACGTCGGGACTGAGCCGACCGTCCCCCATCGCGGGGCTCGTAGTCAAGAGTTTATTTGACCGATGCGATGGTTGACTAAAATACTGTGGTGATCCTACGGCCGGGTCGGCGCCGCGCTCGGAAGCGGTTCTGGCACAGGAAGGACCGGCGATGAGCGAGGGATCGGCGATGAGCATCGTGCGGGAGTCGGGCCGGCGGCCACCGGGCGGTGCCGTGGCGGCGGACGTGCCCGCGGCGCGCAGCCCGTTCGACCTGACCGGTCACGTCAGCGTGGTGACCGGCGGCAACGGCGGGATCGGGCTGGGCATCGCGGGCGGGCTGGCCGCCGCCGGCGCCCACGTCTGCGTCTGGGGGACCAACGCGGCCAAGAACGCCACCGCCGTCGCGCGCATCGCCGCGGCGGGCGGGCTGGCCACCGGCCATCTCTGCGACGTCGGCGACGAGGACCAGGTGGTCGCGACGATGGCCGAGGCGGCCGCGTCCTTCGGCCGGCTCGACTCCTGCTTCGTCAACGCCGGCGTCGCGTCCCGTTTCCACCCGCTGCTGGAGACCTCGCTCGCGGAGTTCCGCGAGGTGACGCGGGTCGACCTAGACGGGGCGTTCGTGACCCTGCGGGAGGCGGCTCGCGCGATGGTGCGCTTCGGCAACGGGGGGAGCCTCGTCGCCACCTCCAGCCTCGCGGTCCTGCAGGGGCAGGCCCGCGTCTACTCCTACGGCGCCAGCAAGGCCGGGCTGACCGCCATGATCCGGGCGGCCGCGGTGGAGCTGGCGCGCCACGACATCCGGGCCAACGCCATCCTGCCCGGCTGGACGGACTCGCCCATGACCCACCAGGGCCTGCACGACGAACGCTTCACCGAGCGGGTGCTGCCGCGCATGCCCATGCGCCGCTGGGGCCGCCCGGAGGACTTCGCCGGCATCGCCGTCTACCTGGCCTCGCCCGCGTCCGGTTTCCACACCGGCGACAGCATCCTGCTCGACGGCGGCTACGCCGCCTTCTGACCCCGACCCGCCTTCTGACCCCGACCCACGAACTGACCCCGACCCACGAAGGAGATCGAGGCATGGACATCTCAGGCAGCATCGCTCTGGTCACCGGCGGCGCGTCCGGACTCGGCCTCGCCACGGCGCGGCGTCTGCTGACGGCCGGGGCGAAGGTCGTGCTGCTCGACCTGCCCAGCTCGGCCGGGGACGCCGTGGCCAAGGAGCTCGGGGACGACGCGCGGTTCGTCGCGGCGGACGTCACCAGCCCCGAGGAGGTCGGCGCCGCCCTCGACGCCGTCGAGGCCCTCGGCCCGCTGCGGGTCGTGGTCAACTGCGCCGGCACCGGCAACGCGATCCGGGTGCTGGGGCGGGGCGGCGTGTTCCCGCTGGAGGCCTTCGCGAAGGTCGTCCACGTCAACCTCGTGGGGACGTTCAACGTCATCCGGCTCGCCGCTGAGCGGATCGCGGCGGTCGAGCCGGTCGACGGCGACCGCGGCGTCATCGTCAACACCGCCTCGGTGGCCGCGTTCGAGGGGCAGATCGGGCAGGCCGCCTACTCGGCGTCCAAGGGCGGCGTCGCCGCCATGACGCTGCCCATCGCCCGGGACCTCGCCGACCGGGCGATCCGGGTGGTCACCATCGCGCCGGGCCTGTTCGAGACGCCGATGCTCGGCGGGCTGTCCGAGCAGGCCCGGGAGTCGCTGGGGCGGCAGGTCACGCATCCGAGCCGGCTGGGCAACCCGGACGAGTACGCGGCGCTGGTCGAGCACATCGTCGCCAACCCGATGCTCAACGGTGAGGTGATCCGCCTCGACGGCGCGATCCGCATGGCCCCCCGCTGACCAGGCCAGGCGGCTAGGGGGCAGGTGAGCGGGTGTTCGGTCAGCTCGCCCGGCCCGTCTTCTATGGGGGGCAACCTTCCATGAGGGCAACGGACGCCGGCCGGGACGGCGCGGCGGTCCGGCGGGCAGGGCGCCCGGGCGTCGTCGACGAGGAGAAGCCGCGTGCGTTCGCCCTGGACCAGAGGAGAGTGATCATGCGCGCTTCGGTCTCCCGGGCGGGCGCGGCGCACGTCGGTCGGCCACCGGTCACGTCTGGTGCCTGCTGATGGCGGCGGTGGACGGCCGGGCCGCGGTGGACGACCGGCCCGTCGTCGAGCAGCGCGGGCTCTACTACGACGAGCTGGCCGAGGGGGTCGTGTACCGGCACCGGCCGGGCCGCACGGTGGGGGAGGCGGACAACACCCTCTTCACGACGTTGACGATGAACATGCAGGCTCTGCACCTCGACGAGGCCTGGAGCGCGACGCAGCCGTTCGGACAGCGGCTGGTCAACAGCCTGTTCACGCTGTCGACGCTGGTGGGCCTGTCGGTGGCGCAACTGACGCAGGGCACGACGGTGGCGAACCTCGGCTTCGGCGCGGTGCGTTTCCCCGCGCCGGTGTTCGTGGGGGACACCCTCTACGCGGAGACGGTCGTGCGTAGCCGGCGGCTGTCGAGCAGCCGGCCGGACACGGGCGTCGTCGAGTTCGAGCACACGGCGCGCAACCAGGACGGCGTGGTGGTCGCCACGGCGACCCGCTCGGCGCTGATGCTCCTGCGCCCCGCGGGAGCGGACTCAGTCGCGGCCCCGCGGGACGGGGTGCGGTCGGATGCCGGCTGAGCTCACAGGCACGGCTGGGCTGGCGGGCACGACGCTGCTGTTCTGCCCCGCCGACCGCTCGGACCGCTTCGCCCGCGCGGCGGCTGCCGCGGACCTCGTCATCCTCGACCTGGAGGACGGCGTGGCGCCCCCGGCGCGGCCCGCGGCCCGGGCGGCGCTGGTGGCGGCCCTGCCGGACCTCGACCCGGCCCGCACCGTCGTGCGGGTCAGCCCGGCCGGCACCCCGGACTTCGCCGCGGACCTCGCGGCGCTGGACGGGACGGGCGTGCGCCTGGTCATGCTGGCGAAGGCGGAGTCGGCGGCGCAGGTCGCCCAGCTCGCCGGCTTCGCGGTCCTCGCGCTGTGCGAGACAGCCCGTGGGGTGCTCGCGGCGCCGGAGCTGGCCGCGGCGGCGAACGTCGTCGGCCTGATGTGGGGCGCGGAGGACCTCGTCGCCGGGCTGGGCGGCCGGTCGAGCCGCTTCGACGACGGGCGCTACCGCGACGTCGCCCGGTACGCCCGCGCGGCCGTCCTGCTGGCCGCCGGCGCCCATGGCCGCCAGGCGATCGGCGCCGTCTATCTGGACATCGCCGACCTGGACGGGCTGGACGACGAGGCGCGCGACGCCGCGGCCAGCGGCTTCGGCCTCAAGGCCTGCATCCACCCTACCCAGGTCCCGGTCGTGCGGACGGCGTTCGCGCCGTTGGCGGATGAGGTGGCCTGGGCGCGCCGCGTGCTGGCAGCGGCGCGTGAGGCGGGCGTGGGCGTGTTCGCCTTCGAGGGCCGGATGGTCGACGCGCCGATCCTGCGCCATGCCGAGCTGCTGCTGCGCGCCGCGCAGAGCGCCCCGGCCGCGGGGCGGTAGACGGCAGGTCCGCGATCCTGTTCTGCCGCCTGCCGCCTGCCGCCTGCCGCCTGCCGCCTGCCGCCTGCCGCCTGCCGCCTGCCCGATAGCCGTTCACTTTCCGTCATTCTCTGATTGCAAAATCGCGCCGAGGGCTGTTGACGGTTTTCGGGCGAAAATCCGTACCTAAGCCTCGGCACGATCTGGCCGGGAATCGGGATGCGGGCGTCGGATTGGTGGGCGGTGGTGGCAAGGGGTTGCGCGGGGGATTGCGTGGCGGCCGGGGCGGGAGGATCTCCCGTGGCTGCTGCTCCTGGGCGGACTGCTGGAGGTTGGTGGCGGTTGACGGTCGGTGCAGGGCGGCCATCGACCTCCAGCAGTTCTGCTGCCGGTAGCAGGATCTGGCCGCGTGGGAGGGCCGGGGGCGGTGATCAGGCGCTGTCGGCGCCGCCGGGCGCGCCCGAGCCGAGGAAGTCCGCAGCCAGCGCGTCCCAGCGTGCGAGCTGCGCGCCGGTCTCGGCGACCTGGAGCTGCGCGTGGCCGATGAGAGCGGCGAGCCGTTCGGTGGTGGAGACCGGATGGCCCGGGTCGCCGGCCCAGGCCAGGATCAGGACCGGGAGGTCCAGGCCAGGATCAGGACCGGGAGGTCGAGGGTGGTCAGCGCCTGCTCGGCGGGGAGGCCGGAGTCGGCGGCGCCGCGCAGGACCGAGGGGAAGAGTTTCTCGCTGACGTCGGGCGCGGGCGGGTAGCCGGGCAGGTCGGCGAAGACGGCGGCCACCGGCGCGCTGGCGGCGAGCTCGGCGAACAGCCCCGGGCCGCGCGTCTCGACCAGGTCGGCGCCCCGCCGGTACAGGTCGGCCTGGGCCGCCCGCGACGCCCACGCGGTCGGGGGTGCGGTCAGCGCACGAGCCGATCGAAGCGGCCCGGGGCGCGCACGGCGGCGTGCAGCAGGGTGGCCGTGCCCATCGAAGAGCCGATCCCCGCCACCGGCGAGGGGCCGGCGAGCTGGTCGAGCAGCGCGAGCAGGTCGTCGGCGAGCTGCGGCCAGGTAGTACTGCGCCGGGAGAGGGCCGCCGGTGGACTGCCCGTGGTCCCGGGCGTCGTAGCGCACCAGACGCCGGCCCGCGGCGACGACGGGGGCCCAGCCGAACAGGCCCGAGGCCGTCTCCGATGCGCGGCTCTGGGTGAGGCCGTGGGCGTAGACGGCGACCCGTGCCGGCGTCGGTGTAGGCGAGCTCGGCGCCCCGGACGTGCGCGCGGCGCTCTGCGCCGTCGGAGGGGGCGCTCGGCCCCGCGGTGCTTCCGGCCATGTCGATCATCCTGCCAGGCATCGGGGCGGGGTGCCCGGCCGGGCGATAGCGGACCGTCACCGACCGCTTAACGTCTGCCCTCGGCGCCGACGAGCTTGCCGAGCTCCTGGAAGGCGATGCCGTGCTGCTCGCTGAACTCCCGCAGCAGCGCGCCGCCGCGGCGGCGCGCTGCGCATCGGCGAACAGGTCCGCTGTCAGCGCGGTGCGGATGTAGCCGGGGGCGACGCAGTTGACCCGGGCGCCGCTCGCCGCCCACTCCACCGCGAGCGCGCGCACGACGCCGAGGACGCCGGCCTTGCTGGCGGCGTACGCGGTGACGTTCCGCAGCCCGATCGAGCTCGCCGACGACCCGATGAACACGTGGCTGCCGTGTTCGCCCCGGGCCGCCTGCGCCCGGTGCACCGCGGTGCTCAGGAAGAACGGCACGCTCAGGTTGACCGTCAGGATGCGCGCCCAGGCGTCGGCGGGAAGTCCGTGGCCGGCGCCCGGTGCTAGGACACCGGCCGCGTGGACGACGCCGTGCAGCGGCCCGGCCAGCTGCTGCACGCCGGCGACGAGGTCGTCGGCGGTCTCGGGCGCGGCGAGGTCCCAGGGCAGCACGTGGACGCGGCCCGGGTCGGCCAGCGCAGCCGTCTCGGCGAGTTCGCCCGGCGCGGCCGTCCATTGCCGCGGGGACGACCGGAGTACCGCGACCGCCCTGCGGGCCGGGATCGCCTGGGACGGCGGCCAATCCGATGTGAGGCCACCATCGCCGCGGGGAGGTCGGCCACCAGGTCGGCGTCGAGGACGGCGGCAAGCGGGACGAACTGGGCGCAGCTCACGATGCGCTTCGCACCGTCGATCGTGATCATCGAGATGCGGGTCGCTTCCGAGTCGGTGCCGGTGGTCGTCGGCACGAGCAGCAGCGGTGCCACCGGCACCGGCGGCTCGACGACCCCGATCCAGTCGGCGATCCCGCCCGTGTTCGTCGCAAGCAGGGCGACGGCCTTGGCGAGGTCCAGCGTGCCGCTGCCGCCGCTGCCGCCGCTGCCGCCGCTGCCGCCGCCGCCGCCGACGGCGTGGGCGTGGGCGAGGTCGGCGGCGCGGGCGACGACGATGAGCACCCGCCCCGAGGCCACTCCCCAGGTGCGCAGGGCCGCTCCCGCCGTGGCGGCGGACCCCGCGCCGGTCAGCACCTGCCGGGGGGCGAGGAAGGCCGGCGCGCCGGTGCCGGCGAGATCTAGCGGAGGGGGTGTCGGCGGGCCGGATGCGGCCCGCGGTCGGACCGGGCGGGGCGCCTGGCGTGGAGGGTGTCCGGAAGCCGATGACTCTGGAAAGGGATGACGGAGAGTCGATCCGGGCGTGTAATTCTGTGATTCTTCTAACCGATTGATCGCGTTAGTCCCTCGTGACGGCGGGGCCGCAGGCCATAGAATGGGACGGCAGTTCGCGTATCATCGGCGCGGTTCGGTAGGCCCGGCAGCGCACCGCGGGAGTGTGGCGACGCGGACCGGCGGGGGCGGGTCCCGTTGCGGTCGATGCTGACGTTGAAGATATAAAATCCACAAATCCACAA
>NZ_CADCWT010000014.1 GCF_902806485.1 Candidatus Frankia alpina
GGCCAGCACACTAGTGGCGAGTAGGCCGATCCAACCCGCGGGGGGCGACGTCCTTCCGGCCCCGCTGCCGTCATGCACCGTCCTCCCGGTCCGGCACCGCGCGCGCGGTGCCGGACCGGGAGGACGGTCAGCGCAGCAGGTCGCGAGCCGCCTCGACGATGTGCTTCGCCGAGATGACGGCGGCGTCGAGCAGCTCCTCGGGCGTGCCGGAACCGGGCAGGGAACGCACCGCGAGGTGACGAACGGACAGCGGCAGCCCGCTGTCGTCCAGCGCCCCGAGCACGGCGCTGGCCAGGCCGCCCTCCGGGTAGTGATCCTCGGCGACGACGATGCGCCCGCCGGTGGCCCGGGCGGCATCGAGCAGGGTCGCGGCGTCGACCGGCTTGACCGAGTAAAGGTCGATCACCCGGGCGGCGACCCCCTCCGCGGCGAGCGTGTCGGCCGCGGCCAGGGCCTGGTGCAGGGTGACGCCGGCACCGATGAGCGTGACGGTGTCGCCGTCCGAACGGCGCAGCACCTTGGAGCCGCCGGGGGCGAACGGCTCGTCCGGACCGTAGAGCACCGGGTAGGCGCCACGCGTGGTGCGCAGATAGCTCACCCCGGACAGGTCGGCCATGATCTCAACGAGCTTGGCAGCGGACGTCGCATCGCTCGGGTAGAGCACCGTCGACCCGCCGACGGCCCGCATCATCGCCAGGTCCTCCAGCGCCATCTGCGACGGACCGTCCGCGCCGATCTCCACCCCGGCGTGGCTGCCGGACAGCCGGATGTCGGCCTGGGAGATCGCCGCCATCCGGATGAAGTCGTAGGCGCGGGAGAAGAAGGCGGCGAAGGTGGAGGCGAACGGCACATAGCCGCGCACCGACAGGCCGACCGCCGCCGCGACGAGCTGCTGCTCGGCGATGAAGATCTCGAAGAACCGGTCCGGGTACGCCTTGCCGAAGTCCTCGGAGTACGTCGAGTTGCTCACCTCGGCATCGAGGGCGACGACGTCGGTGCGCGCCCCGAGGGCGGCCAGCGCCTGCCCGTAGGCCCGCCGCGTCGCGACCTTGGCGCCGAGCTCGTAGCTGGGCAGGGTGATCGCCGGCCGGCTGAAGGGCTCCGGGCGCGGGAAGTCCGGCCCCGGCACCGGGCCACGGATGCGCAGGTTGCGCTCGCCGCCGAGCTCGGCGATGGCACGCTCGGCCATGTCGGGCGGGAAGGGCTTGCCGTGCCAGCCCTCCTTGTCGGCGGTCTCCGAGAAGCCGGCGCCCTTGTGGGTGCGGGCGAGGATGACGGTCGGCCGGGTCGCATCCTCGGCGCCGGCGAGCGCCTCGTCGATCGCGGCGATGTCGTGGCCGTCGACGACGACCGCGCGAGCGCCGAACGACTCGACCCGCTTGGCGTAGGTGTCGAGATCCCAGCCGAGCTCGGTCGGGCCGCGCTGGCCGAGCCGGTTGACGTCGACGATCGCAATGAGGTTCGACAGGTTGTAGTAGGATGCCTTGTCCAGCGCCTCCCAGACCGACCCCTCCGCCATCTCGCTGTCGCCGCAGATCACCCAGACGCGGTAGGGCACCTTGTCCAGGTACTTGCCGGCGAGCGCCACCCCCACGCCGTCAGGCAGGCCCTGCCCGAGCGAACCGGTGGCGACGTCGACCCAGGGCAGGATCGGGGTGGGGTGGCCCTGCAGCCGCTCACCGAAGCGGCGGTAGCCGTTGATGAGCTCGGCGTCGCTGACGACGCCGACCGCCTTGAAGATCGAGTAGATCAGCGGGGAGGCGTGCCCCTTCGAGAAGATGAGGTGGTCGTTCGCCGGGTCCTCGGGGTTGTCCCAGTCGTAGCGCAGGTGCCGGGCGACGAGGGCGGCCAGCACGTCCGCAGCGGACATCGAAGAGGTGGGATGTCCGGAACCGGCCGAGGTGCTGCTACGCACCGAGTCGACCCGCAGCTGCTGCGCGAATTCCCGGACTGTCTCCAGATCGGCCGTCCCGACCGCACTCTCGGATACGGGAGTTGCCACGCCAGTCTCCTTCGGAAGTCGTTACACTCACGGAAGGTAATCTCCGAAGTGTTGTCGCACGCGTCGGGTGGCCGTCTCCGCCGCCTTGCGTCACTACCGTTTGTCGCACTACCCTTTCACCCGGCGATCCGAACCGTACCAGCGTGGGTGACCACCGAAGAGGGCCGAACGCGCCGCGGGTAGGTCACATCGAAAAATCACCCGATACCGCCCTCTGGCCGTCCCGCGACCCTCGGCCGCCCCGCCGCTGCCCACCGCCACCTGGCGGCACGCAGCCCCGGCGGGTGGCCCGCCCACACCACGCCGGAAGGTGCCGAGCCGGTCGGTGCCGGCGGCAGGCCCATCCGCGCCGGGAAACGCCCGCCGCTGGAAACGCCCGTGCCGGGAGCAGGGCTCAGACCGCCCGCGTGGTCGCCGAGGGTGGCGATGCCCGCTGGAAGAGCTGGTACCAGCGGTAGCCGATGCCCTCGCGAATGATGTAGCGGACCTTCATGTCGACGCCGTGGACCGCCGGGCCGCGGGTGACCGGCGACGTGGCCGCGTCCAGCCCGAGGTCGCGTGCCATCGTCCGGGATCGCAGGCTGTGCCAGGGATCGGTGACCAGGACCGTCGACCGCCAGTGCCGGGTGTTCATGACCCCGGCGACGGCCGTCAGCGAACCGAGGGTGTCCGAGCCCTCCGGGATGACGATTACCCGATCCGCGGGGATGCCGCGGCGGCGCAGGTACGCGGCGCCGGCCTCGGCCTCGGTGTAGCGATCGCCGGGCTGCTTGCCGCCGATGGTGATCACGTTCGGTGCGACGCCCTGCCGGTAGAGCTCCAGCGCATGGTCCAGGCGGGCGGCGAAGACCGCCGAGGGGCGCCCGTTGTACTGCGAAGCCCCGAGGACGACCAGGGTGTCGGAGGTGGGCCGGTGATCCTCCCGGCCCACCCACCACACCTGACAGAACGTCACCACCGTCAGGACCGCGATGGCGGCCACGACCGCGACCACAGCCCGGACCGCCCACCGCCACCAGGGAACCTGATACCAGGTCGCACGGAAGGGATGGACGGCGAGGCTAGGACGGGACAGACCCACGCGATGGAACAGTAGCCCCCCGTCGGGGGCTATCCGACACAGCGCGGCCTGTGTACACGTTCGTCCTGGTTCTTTCGCGGGTGACCGGACGGCGGTCCGGGGGCGGCGTCAGTGGCCGGCGGTGGGCAGCGAGCCGAGCGCCTCCCAGTCCAGGGTTCCCGCCGTGAGATCCCGGATCCGGGCGAGCAGGCCGAGCCGGGCCGCGCGGACCGCCGGATCCGGGTCCATCACCATCAGCGCGTCGAAGAACCCGTCGATCGCGGCCGGCAACTCCCCCGCCGCGGCGACCAACTCGCCGAGCGGCACGACTGCCGAGCGAGCGGGCGAACCCGCCGGCGCGCCGAGGCGCCGCGCCAGCGCGGTGACCACGGCCAGGAGCCGGGCGGCGGCCGGCTCGGCGAGCCGCTCGGCGTCTGCGGTGGCGGGGGTGTCGGCCGGAACGATGCGGCGGACCCGCTGCAGCGCCGCTGCCAGGGCGGCGAACCCGGCCGGGTCGCCCACCGCCGCCGCCCCGGCGGGCTCCCCGAGCAGCCTGCGCAGCGTCGCGAGGGTGGTCGCCGCGCGTGCCGGCGTGCCGGTGAGCGGGGCTACCGCGCCGACCAGGCGGTGGTCGATGCCGCTGTCGAGTAACTGCTGGGTGTAGCGACCGCGGACGAACGCCTCGGCCGCGGCGAGCGCCTGCGTGGACACCGGCACCGGGGTGAGCCGGGCCGCCCGGGCGAGGACGTCGGCGATGTCGAGGCCGGCGAGCTCGGGCCGGCTGCCGAGGATCGCGGCCGCGCCAAGCGCCGCCCGGCGCAGCCCGAACGGGTCGGAGCTGCCCGTCGGCGCGGCGTCCAGGGCGAACAGCCCGACAAGCAGGTCGAGCCGGTCGGCGAGGGCGAGCAGCGACCCGCCGACGGTGGCGGGCAGATCGTCGCCGGCCCGCCGCGGCAGCTCCATCTCGTAGAGCGCGGTGGCGACGGCCTCGGGCTCGCCGGCCCGGCGGGCGTACTCCCGGGCCATCGTGCCGGCGAGGCTGGACAGCTCGATCACCATCTGGGTGGCCAGGTCGAACTTGGCGAGCGCGGCCGCGCGGTCCAACGCCGCCCGGTCGTCGGCACCGAGGCCGATCTCGTCACCGAGCGCGCAGGCCAGCGCCCCGATCCGATCCGCCCGGTCGGCGACCGAGCCGAGCCGCTGCTCGAAGGTGAGCTTCGCGAGCCCGGCGCGGAAGGTCTCCAACGGCACCTTGACGTCGGCGTCGTAGAAGAACGCGGCGTCGGTGAACCGGGCGCGGATGACGTCCTCGTTGCCGGCGCGCACCAGCGCGTCGTCGACGTTGCCGTCGGCGACGGCGACGAAGGCCGGCAACAGCCGACCCGCGGCGTCGCGCACGGGCAGGTACCGCTGGTGCTTGCGCATGACGGTGGTGAGGATCTCCGCGGGCAGCTCCAGGAAGCGGCTTTCGAAGGAGCCCAGCAGCGGCCGCGGGAACTCGACGAGGTTCGTCACCTCGGCGAGGGTGTCGGCGTCGGCCACGGGATCGATGTGGCCACCCGTGTCCGCGGTGAGCTTGGCGGCTGCCTCGACGATGAGGTCGCGGCGCACCGCCGGGTCGAGCAGGATCGAGCGGGCGGCGAGCAGCTCCGGGTAGCCACGGGCGGTGGCCACCTCGATCGGCGGTGATCCGGCCCGCCGGTGGCCCAGGGTGGTCCGCCCGGCAGCGAGGGAGGACACCGCGACCGGCACCACCACCTCGCCGAGCAGGGCGACGAGCCAGCGCACCGGGCGGCTGAAGGACAGCACCGGATCGTTCCAGCGCATGTTGCGCTCCGCGCGCAGCCCGGCGACGAGTTCGCCGAGGACCTCGGCCAGCACGTCGGTGGCGTCCCGGCCGGCCTCGGTGCGGACCACCGCGACGTGCTCGACGTCGCGGTGGGTGACGGTCTGCAGATCCGCCGCGTCCGCGCCCTGGCCGCGGGCGAAGCCGACCGCGGCCTTCGTCGGCGCGCCGGCGGCGTCGTAGGCGGCTGTGACCCGCGGACCGCGCACCACGCGCTCGACGTCCGGCTCCCGCGGGGCGACGTCGTCGACGATCGCCACGATCCGGCGGGGGGTGCCCAGCACGCGCACGTCGCCGTGGGTGAGGCGGGTGGCGGCCAGCCGGTCGAGCAGGCCGGCGCGCACCGTCACCACCGTCCGGGTCACCTCGGCCGCGGGCAGCTCCTCCGTGCCGATCTCGAACAGCAGGGTGGCCGGCTCGCGCACCCGGGTGGGCGCGGCGGCCGGCACGGCGGGCGGCGGCGGGGTGGCCACGCCCAGCGGATGGCCGAGCTCCTCACGGCGGTCCCGCCACAGGGCCGCGACCTCGCGGGACAGCCCGCGCATCTGCGCGAAGGAGGTCGCCCGCTCGGTGGTCGACACGGCTCCGCGCGAGTCGAGGATGTTGAACGCGTGCGAGCATTTCAGCACGTAGGAGTGCGCCGGGACCGACAGGCGGGCGTCGACGAGCCGGCGGGCCTCGGCGGCGTAGTCGGCGTAGAGGCGGCGCACGGTGTCGATGTCGGCGTCGTCGAGGTAGTACCGCGACATCTCGTACTCGGACTGGCCGAACACCTCGCCGTAGGAGATGCCCGGGGCGTAGGCGAGCTCGCTGAAGTGGCGAACCCCCTGCAGCGCCATGAGGATGCGTTCCATGCCGTAGGTGATCTCGACGCTGGTGATGTCGAGGGTCTGGCCGCCGGCCTGCTGGAAGTAGGTGAACTGGGTGATCTCCAGGCCGTCGAGCCACACCTCCCAGCCGAGGCCCCAGGCGCCGAGCGCGGGTGAGGCCCAGTTGTCCTCGACGAAGCGGACGTCGTGGGCGGCGGTGTCGACCCCGATCGCGGCCAGGCTGCCGAGGTAGAGCTCCTGGGCGTTGCCCGGGTCGGGCTTGAGGATCACCTGGAACTGGGTGTGCGTCTGCAGGCGGTTGGGGTTCTGGCCGTAGCGCGAGTCGTCGGGGCGGACCGAGGGCTCCACGTAGGCCACGTGCCACGGCTCCGGACCGAGTACCCGCAGCACCGTGGCCGGGTTGAGCGTACCGGCGCCGACCTCGGCGTTGAACGGCTGCATGATCATGCAGCCCCGGTCGGTCCAGTAGCGGGTCAGCGCCAGCAACGCGTCCTGCATGGTCAACATCGGGTGAGCCTCGGCTTTTCGCTGTCACGGTCACGAGCGGGGCGGGGCGCCCCACCCACGGTCCGGCCCCGGGCCGCGCGCGGCGATCTGCCGGGGACAGACCCTCCAATGATCACGGGTCGGTGATGCTGACCCGAGGCTACCGGTCGGCACCGACAATCCGGTGCCAGGCCGGGCCCGCGCCACGACATCCCGGCCGGCGGGCACCACGGAACACCAAGCGGCCAGGGCCGGTCAGGACGAGCCGGGCGCAGCGGTATCCGCGTCCGCGGCGCGGTCCGAGCGGTAGGTCCGGGCGAGGTGGTCGACGTCCCCATCGCCCGCCTCGGTGGGACCGACGCCGGGCCGGCCGCCGCCGGCGCCCCGAGCCACGGGCGGGTCCACGGCGGCGAGCACCTCGAAGGCGCCGGGCACATCGACGGCGTGGGCGAGCAGCGGCGTGAGGGCATAACGCACCTCGAACGCGGACAGCGCCCGGCGCCACGGGCCGGGGCCGTCCCACTCGGTGGTCAGCAGCCAGGACGCCGGCTCGTCGAGCGCCCGGGCCAGCCGGCCGGACCGGAAGCCGCCGGCCCGGGCGAGCGCGCCGAGCGCCGCCCGCGCCGCCGCCGGAAAGCCGGCCGCGGCCGCCCCCGGCACCGCGAAGCGGATCTCGGCGACCACCGGCGCCCCGCAACCCGCAGCCGCCCAGCCGGCGTCGGCATCAGCGTCGGCCGGCAGGTCAGGCACGGTGGGCGACGATCCCGCCGTAGCGCCGGTCGCGGCGGGCGTACTCCTCGCACGCCTGCCACAGATTGCGCCGGTCGAAGTCGGGCCACAGCGTCTCGACGAACGAGAACTCGGCGTAGGCCGCCTGCCAGAGCAGGAAATTGCTCAGCCGCTGCTCGCCGGACGTCCTGATGACCAGGTCGAGGTCGGGCATGTCGGGCTCGTCGAGGTAGCGGCTCACCGTGGCCTCGTCGATCCGGTCGGCCCGCAGCCGACCCTCGCGCACGTCCCGGGCGATCGCCGCCGCCGCGTCTGCGATCTCGGCCCGCCCGCCGTAGTTCACGCACATCACCAGCGTGAGCCGATCGTTGTCGCGGGTGCGCTCCTCCGAGGACTCCAAGCGCCGGATCACGTTCCCCCAGAGCCGCGGTCGGCGCCCCGCCCACCGCACCCGCACCCCGAGCGCTTCCATGTCCGCGATCCGCCGGCCGAACACCTTGTCGGTGAAGCGCATCAGGAACGCCACCTCGTCCGGCGAACGCTTCCAGTTCTCCGTCGAGAAGGCGTACACCGACAGCCATCGCACGCCAAGCTCGATCGCGCCCTCGACGCAGTCGAACAGCGCGTCCTCCCCGGCCTCGTGCCCCTTCGTCCGGGCGAGCCCGCGCCGCTTGGCCCAGCGGCCGTTGCCGTCCATGACGATGCCCACATGCCGTGGAACCAGGCTGCGCGGCAGCGCCGGGGGCCGAGCCCCCGAGGGATGGGGGTGCGGATCACGGAACCGCGTCCCCACGTCATTGCGCAAAGTCACTGCCTACCTCCCCAGAACCGGCCGGGGCAGCGCAGAGCCGTCATCCGTCGTACCGGTACCTGCCATCGCCACACCGTCCCCCTGCCAACGCCGGATCGTGCCGGGAGCGCCCACCACCGCTGTCCACCTCACCATGTCCGTCCTCGTCCCCTCCCAGCGCATCCCCGACCAGCACGTGTCCCCCGACCTGCGCATGTTCCCCGACCTGCGTCCGGCGAGCTGTGGACCGACCGGAACGACGCCGTCCCGGCGCGACTACTCGAACGACGCGGCCCCGAACCGGCCCAGCCACGGCCACTCATGCCCGTTCCAGATGCGGTAGCGCGCGCAGCCCCCGTTCGAGATGCCACTGGAGATAGGCGGCGACGATGCCACCGGCCTCCCGCCGGGCGCGGACGTCGCTGACCAGCGCGCCGTCCCAGTCGCCGCGCAACAGGTCGGTGAGCAGCCGCACCGCCCCCGCCGAGACCGACGCAGCGCCGTGCGGACGACATTGCGGGCACACTACGCCGCCGCCCGCAACGGACAACGACAGGTGCTGCCCCGGCTCCCCGCACCGCGCGCAGTCGTCCAGGGCCATGCCGTAGCCGGACACCGCCAGCGATCGGAGCAGGAAGGCGTCCAGCACGAGCGGGGCCGGCCGCTGCCCCGCGGCCAGGGTGCGCAGACCGCCGACGAGCAGCAGGAACAGCCGCAGCGCGGGCTGACGCTCCTCGCTGGTCAGCCGCTCGGCGGTCTCAAGCATCACGGCCGCGGCGGTGTGCCGGCCGTAGTCGAGCGCGATCGTCGTCCCGTAGGGGGAGATGATGTCGGCCTGGGTGACGGTGTCCAGCGACCGGCCGGAGTGCATCATCAGATCGACGTATGTGCCCGGCTCCAGCCGGGAGCCGAACCGCGAGGACGTCTTGCGCACACCCTTGGCGACGGCCCGGACCCGGCCGCCCCGCCGGGTGAGCACGGTGATGATGCGGTCCGCCTCGGCGAGAGGGGTCGTTCGCAGGACGACCCCTTCGTCGCGATACACCGGCACCCGCCCATGGTTGCACGACCCTGGGTCGGCGCGGTAAAGCGAGGTCATCCGGCAGAGGACGGCGACGAACCAACCCCGTTTTGCAACCTCCCGTATGCAAGGAAGCACAAATAGACAACTCTGCCGACGGATACCGGCCTCGCCTGCACCGCGCGCCGCCGGTTGCGGATGATGGTTCGGTGCGGGTGGTGCGGCGGGCGGCGCGAGCAATCCTCATCGACGGCAACGGCCGCCTGGTGCTCTTCCGGCGGACGCTGCCGAAGCGCAAGCCCTACTGGTCCACGCCCGGCGGCGGGGTGGACCGCGAGGACGGCTCGGTGGAGGCGGCGCTGCACCGCGAGCTCGCCGAGGAACTCGGGGCGACGGTCGACCGCGTCTCCTCACCAGCCCGCCGCGCGGCGACGGGATCGCGGTGTCGCACTTCTTCGTCTGCCGCCTGGTCTCCATGGACCTGAGCAAGCGCACCGGCGAGGAGTTCACGAACCCCGCCAAGGGCCGCTACGACGTCGGACGGATCGATCTGCGCGGCAAGAAGCTCAACCGCTACGCCCTGCAACCGCCGGAGGCCAAGGAATTCATCCTCGCCAGGCGCCAGGCGCTGCTGGTCGCCGCGCTCACCGACGACGCGCCGCCGCTGACCCTCGCCAGCCCCGCCGCGACCGCTCCGCCCGCATGGTCCGCGGCGACAGGCGCCTGCGCCCCCGAACCGGCCCCCGACGACGCCGCGACACCCGACCAGACCATCACGGCCGACGAGACGGTGAGCACCGACCAGGCTGGGACGGCCGGCGAGGCCACGATGTCCCAGCACGCCAATTCCGATGACGCCGGGACGCCGGATTGCGGATCCTCCGCCCCCACCCCCGCCCCCGCGACCATGGACGCCGGCAAGGTGGCAGAGCGGCGGCCGCGGCGGGCTATGCCACCGATCCTGGAGATCGTCGACGGTGCGGTAGTCAACGACGGGTCCGACCCCCCGACCCGGGCGCTTCCACGCCCGCGTCGGTGGCCCCGGTGGCCGTTCCACCGCTGACCGGTACCGACACCTACCGCCTTGCGGTGCATTTTGCGCGGTCTGCCCTCCGAAACCGTGCCTACCGCACCGCAACCCGCCAAGCGCACCGCACTGCGATACGCACACCGGTGCCGTGCGCGCCGCACCGCGGGTCGGCGATGAACCGTCCCGGTTACGCGGGCTAGAAACCCAGGCGGCGTAGCTGGCGGGGGTCTCGCTGCCAGTCCTTGGCGACCTTGACGTGCAGGTCCAGGAAGACCGGCGTCCCGAGCAATGCCTCGATCTGCCCGCGGGCCCGGGTGCCGACCGCCTTGAGTCGGGAGCCACCGGCGCCGATGACGATCGCCTTCTGGCTGGGTCGCTCGACGAAGACGTTGACCCGCACGTCCAGCAGCGGGTTCTGCGGTGATCGGCCCTCCCGGGGGATCATCTCCTCGACGACCACCGCCAGCGAGTGGGGCAGCTCGTCGCGGACCCCTTCCAGGGCCGCCTCCCGGACCAGCTCGGCGACCATGACCTGCTCGGGCTCGTCGGTCAGCTCGCCGCCGGGGTAGAGCGCGGGCCCCTTCGGCAGCCGGGCGGCCAGCAGTTCGGCGAGCACGTCCACCTGGTAGGAGCGGATGGCGCTGACCGGGACGATGTCACTGAACTCGCCGAGGCCGGCGACGTCGAGCAGCCGCGCGCCGATCCGGTCCGCGTCGCCGACCTTGTCGGTCTTGGTCAGGATGGCCACCACCGGTGTCCGTTTCGGCAGGCGGGACAGCTCCTCGGCGATGAAGCGGTCACCGCGGCCCACGGGCTCGTCGGCGGGCATGCAGAACCCGACGACGTCGACCTCGGACAGGGTGGCCCGCACGACGTCGTTGAGCCGCTGCCCGAGCAGGGTGCGCGGCCGGTGCAGGCCGGGCGTGTCGACGAGGACGAGCTGGGC
Organism: Candidatus Frankia alpina; assembly: GCF_902806485.1. Taxonomy (GTDB): domain Bacteria; phylum Actinomycetota; class Actinomycetes; order Frankiales; family Frankiaceae; genus Frankia; species Frankia alpina. Next base: position 10,741 of record NZ_CADCWT010000014.1, read on the forward strand.
GTCGGCGCGGTGCACGATGCCCCGGATGGCGTGCCGGGTCGTCTGCGGCCGGCCGCTGGTGATGGCGACCTTGGTACCGACCAGCGCATTGGTCAACGTCGATTTGCCGGCGTTGGGCCGGCCGACGAGGCAGGCGAACCCGGACCGGAACTCGATCGGGGTCGTGCCGCCGGAGGCGGGGCTCGGGGTCGACACGCTAGCTGGTCGCCCTGCGGCGGGCCACGCCGTCGGTGCCACCGAGGAAGACGGGGACGCCGGCGCCGAACTCGGCCAGGGTTGCAAGATCATCACTCGCGATCTCGTCACCCTCGGTGACGACGGCCGCGGCCTCGAAGCGGCGCGCCCCGCTGGAGACCGCCGCGGCCACGGCCGCCCGCAGGGCCGAGATCGTCAGCTCAGGCCGGCTCAGGCCGACGGTGGCGGCGGCGTAGGTGCGGCCGTCGGTGTCGCGCAGGGCCGCACCCTCGGCGCGCCGACCGTCGGGGACGTGAGCGCGCAGCCGCGCCGAGCGGGCCAGGACGAGCAGCTTCGCGTCCTGGGCGGCCAGGTCGAGGGCCGCCCCGGCGGGCGCGGTCGCCGGCCTGGTCGGATCTGGGGTCACGAGATCACCTTTCCGTGCTGTGGTGAGCGCCCGGCCGGCCCGCCGCCGTCTGCTCCACCCGGGGCCGGGTCGTCGGCGCGGGCCTGCGGGCGCGGCGGGCGGCTGACGACGATCGTGCCTATCTGGTTGCGCCGGCCGGCTGCCCGTTCCGCGGACAGCCGAAGACCGCCGATCGTCGCGGTCGCGCCCGGGATGGGTACCCGCCCCAGGGCGGTGACCAGCAGGCCGCCGACGGTCACCGAGTCGTCCGCGCCGGGCAGCTCGTCGACGTCGAAGTCGAACAGTTTGGCGAGGCCGTCCACGTCGAGACGGGCGGTGACCCGGGCCGTGTCGGGATCGAGCCACTCCACCGGTGCCACCTCGCTGTCGTACTCGTCGATGATCTCGCCGACGATCTCCTCGAGGATGTCCTCGATGGTCACGAGCCCGGCGGTCCCACCGTACTCGTCGATGACGATCGCCATGTGGGTCCGCGACGCCTGCATCTCCCGCAGCAGGTCGTCGGCGGGCTTGCTCTCCGGCACGAGCACGGGCGCACGCATGATCTCGGCGATGGGGCCGTCCTCGTCGCCGTCGCGCTCGCGGCGGACCATGTCCTTGAGGAAGGCGATCCCCACGACGTCGTCGACGCTCTCGCCGATCACCGGGATCCGGGAGAAGCCGCTGCGCAGGGCGAGCGAGAGGGCCTGGCGGACGGTCTTCGTCGACTCGACGAACACCATGTCCGGCCGGGGCACCATCACCTCCCGGACGAGGGTGTCCCCCAGCTCGAACACCGACGCGATCATGTCGCGTTCCCCGCGCTCGATGACCTCGTTCTCCTCGGCGAGGTCGACCAGGTCACGCAGCTCCGCCTCGGAGGCGAAGGGCCCGTCGCGGAACCCGGGGCCCGGGGTGACGGCGTTACCCAGCGCGATGAGCAGGCGTGGCAGCGGCCCGAAGATCCGGGCGAGGCGGACGGTGAGCCCCGCGGTGGCGAGCCCGACCGCCGGCGCGTGCTGGCGGCCGAGCGTCCGGAACATCACCCCGACGAGGATGTAGGCGATCAGGGTCGCCACCAGCGTGCCCAGCCCGATCGCGGCGAAGCCCGTGCCGTAGGCGTGCGCAAACAGGATCGTCAGGCAGGCGGCGGCGAGCATCTCGCCGACGACCCGCAGGAGCAGCAGCAACGCGAGAAAACGGCCGGGGTCGGCGACCACGGTGGCGAGGTTCGCCGCGCCCGCCCACCCCTGGCGCGCGAAGTTCTCCACCGACACCCGCGACACCCTGGCCAGGGCCGCGTCCACGCAGCCGAGCCCCGCGGCGGCAAGGGAGGCGACCGCTGTGATGAAGACAAGAAGAAGATCGCCGGAGCTCATCGGCTCCCCCGTGCCGGGATCAGCGCGCGGCGGTGGGGCCGGGCTCTCCAGCTCCGTCCGCACCGTCCGCACCGTCGGCGGGACGTTTCCCCCCGACGGCCTCCACCGCTACGTCCCAGGACGCCAGCAGCTTGTTCTGGATCTTCGACATCTCGCGTTCCTCGTCCGGCTCGGCATGGTCGTACCCGAGCAGGTGCAGGATGCCGTGGGTACACAGCAGATGCAGCTCGCGTTCGCGGGAGTGCCCCGCCTGCTCCGCCTGACGGAGCGCGACCTCGGGGCAGAGCACCACGTCACCGAGCAGCGTCGTGGGATCGTCATCGGCCGACTCCGACCAGGATGCGTCGAACGCGTCGTCCTGGGCGAAGGACAGCACGTCGGTCGGGCCCTCCTCGCCCATATACCGCACGTGCAGGTCGGCCATGGCCTTCTCCTCGACCAGCATCACCGACAGCTCCGCGAGCGGGTTCACCTTCATCGCGTCGAGCACGAACCGGGCGAGCGCCGTCAGCCGGACCTCGTCGACGTCGTTCGCGCCCGATTCGTTGGCGACGAACACGGCCATCAGCTGTCCTCTCCAAACCCCGACACGGTCACCGGCGCTCGCGGCGGCCCGGCCGGGCGGGCGCCGCCGGGGCACCGGCACGGTCCTCGACGGCGTCCCAGCGGGCGTACGCGTCGACGATCTCGCCAACCAGCCGGTGGCGAACCACGTCGGAGCTGGTCAGGGACGCGAAATGGACGTCCTCGACGCCGTCGAGGATCTCCCGGACGACCCGCAGCCCGCTGCGAGTGCCGCTGGGCAGGTCGACCTGGGTGACGTCACCCGTCACCACGATCTTGGCCCCGAAGCCGAGCCGGGTGAGGAACATCTTCATCTGCTCGGGCGAGGTGTTCTGCGCCTCGTCGAGGATGATGAAGGCGTCGTTCAGGGTCCGGCCGCGCATGTAGGCCAGCGGGGCGACCTCAATCGTCCCGGCCTGAATCAGCCGCGGGATCGAGTCCGGGTCGATCATGTCGTGCAGCGCGTCGTAGAGGGGGCGCAGGTACGGGTCGATCTTCTCGTACAGGGTGCCCGGCAGGAAGCCGAGTCGCTCCCCCGCCTCGACCGCCGGCCGGGTCAGGATGATCCGGTTGACCTTCTTGGCCTGCAGTGCCTGAACCGCCTTCGCCATCGCCAGGTACGTCTTGCCGGTGCCGGCGGGCCCGATCCCGAACACGATCGTGTGGTGGTCGATCGCGTCGACGTAACGCTTCTGGTTGAGCGTCTTGGGCCGGATCGTCCGGCCCCGGTTCGACAGGATGTTGAGGGTGAGGACCTCGGCGGGCCGTTCCTCGGAACCGCTGCGCAGCATCGCCAGGGAATGGTCGACGTGCTGCGGGCTGAGCTCGGCGCCCGCGTCGAGCAGCGCGATGAGCTCCTCGAACAGCCTCGCGGCCAGCTCGTTCTCCGCCGGCGGACCGGTGATGGTGATCTCGTTGCCGCGCACGTGGATGTCCGAGGAAAACGCCCGCTCGACGGTGCGCAGCAGCTCGTCCTGGTGGCCCAGCAGGCTCACCATGCTGTGCGGGCCGGGGACGACGATGCGCGTCGTGACCGGAGCGGGCGACGCGACGGGTGGCGTGACGGATTCGGGCATAGAGAGCGGCCAGCTACGGCCGCGGCACCTCTCGGGATCGATAGCCGTGGTGGATGGTGCGGTGCGCGGCGGCTTGGCGTCAGGTCAGCGCCCTGCCGAGGCAGGAGCCGCTCACCGAAAGCCAGCCACGGGCGCTACCCCGCCAGTCTATCCATCATCACACCTAGCGTCCCAGCGGCCGAGATCCGCAAGGACGACCGAGGACGCGACCACGCCGGCGGTGGAGGTACGCAGCACGGTCGGGCCCAGGCGCGCCACCGCGGCGCCGGCCTGACGCAACGCCTCCACCTCTGCGTCGGCGATGCCGCCCTCGGGCCCCACGACCAGCAGAATCTCCGCCGCCGGCCCGGTCTGCGCCGCCGCCGTCGCGTCGAGGGCCGTCGCGTCGAGGCGGGCCAGGCCCACCAGCGGGTCGCCGGCCTGCTCGTGCAGCACCACGGCGAGGGCCGCCGACGCCACCCGCCGGGTCAGCTCCGCCGCCCCGACCAGGGCACCGACCACCGGCCAGTGCAGCCGGTGGGACTGCTTCGACGCCTCCGCCGCGGCCCGGACCCAGCGTTCCCTGGCCCGCGCGCCCCGCTCACCCTCCCAGCGGACCACTGACCGCGCCGCCGACCACGGCACGATCTCGTCGACGCCGACCTCGGTCAGCATCTCCACCGCGCGCTCGCCGCGGTCGCCCTTGGCCAGCGCCTGCACGACGACGAGACGCGGACGGGGCGCCGCCGCGTCGACCCGCCGGCGCACCGCGCAGTCGATCTCGTCGCGGCGGACCGCCACGACGGCGCACTCCAACCCTGCCCCGTAACCGTCGGTGACGTCCACCGACTCGCCTGGCCGCAACCGGCGCACCGTCGCCGCATGACGCCCCTCGGGGCCGGCCAGGGTGAACACGTCCGCGGTGGGCAGCGGGGACAGCCGGAACAGCGCGTTGGTCAGTGGAGATCCTCTCCGGCGGGGAACGAGCGTCGGGCGGCCCTGAGGCCGACCGTGACAGCGGGTTAGCGCCCGCGCCGCGAGCCGCGACGGCGGAACAACCCGCTCGCGCCGCCGCCGCCGGAGCCGCCCACGACCGCGGGCGCCTCCTCGTCGCGGATCTTCGCCAGCTCCCGCAGCAGCCGCTCCTGCTCCGCGTCCAGCTTCGTCGGCGTCTCCACGTTGATGTGGATGTGCAGGTGCCCCCGCCCGGCGGCGCGCAGGTGCGGGACGCCACGGCCGGCGAGCTTGATGACCTCGCCCGGCTGGGTGCCCGGCTTCACCGCGATGGTCTCAGTGCCGTCGAGGGTCTCCAGGGTGGCGGAGGTGCCCAGCGCCGCCGAGGTCATCGGCAGCGGCAGCTCACAGTGCAGATCGTCGCCCTCGCGGGTGAACACCTGATGCTGGCGCTCGGAGACCTCGACATAGAGGTCGCCGGGCGGCCCACCGCTGGGACCGACCTCGCCCTCCCCGGACAGCCGGATGCGCATCCCGTCCTCGACGCCGGAGGGGATCTTCACCGTCAGGGTGCGGCGCTTACGGACCCGGCCGTCCCCGCCGCAGTCGCGGCAGGGATGCTCGATCAGCGTGCCGGTACCCGAGCAGCGCGGGCAGGGGCGAGAGGTCACCATCTGCCCGAGGAAGGATCGGGTGACCTGCTGAACCTCCCCTCGACCGCCGCAGGTGCCGCAGGTCGAGGGGTGGGTGCCGGGGGTAGCCCCGGTACCGGTGCAGGTCGAGCACACGGCCGCCGTGTCCACGGTGATCTCGCGGGTGGCGCCGAAGGCGGTCTCGGCCAGATCCAGCTCGATCCGCAGCAGTGCGTCGTTGCCGCGCCGGACCCGGGAGCGCGGGCCGCGGGCCGTCCCGCCGCCGAAGAAGGCGTCCATGATGTCGCCGAGCCCACCGAAGCCGGCGCCGAACGGCGAGCCGGCGCCCCCACCACCGCCACCGGGCGCGAGCGGGTCACCGCCCAAGTCGACGATCTGGCGCTTCTCCGGGTCAGAGAGCACCTCGTAGGCCGCGGTCACCCCGCGGAAACGCTGCTGCGCTTCCGGGTCGGGGTTGACGTCTGGATGCAGTTCCCGGGCGAGTTTGCGGTAGGCCCGTTTGATCTCGTCGTTCGACGCGTCTCGGCGCACGCCGAGCACTGCGTAGTAGTCCACGGCCATCAGTCGGCACCCAAGAGTTCACCCACGTATTTGGCGACGGCCCGGACGGCCGCCATCGTCCACGGATAGTCCATGCGCATCGGGCCGACCACTCCCATTCCGCCCAGGGCGAAAGGACCGCGGCCATAGCCGGTGGCCACCACCGCGGTCGTCCGCAGGGCGTCCACGTCCGTCTCTCGACCGATGCGTACCGTTACAGTACCGGTCTCGCGGGCCGAGCCGATAAGCTTCATCAACACGACCTGCTCCTCGAGCGCCTCCAGTATCGACCGCAGCGAATCGGCGAAGTCAACCGAGGCCCTGGTGAGGTTCGCCGTGCCGGCCATGGCGAGGCGCTCCTCCGGGCGCTCCGCCAGGGATTCCAGCACCACCCCGGTCATCGTCGCCAGGCATGGCCGCAGCTCGGGGCGAGTCTGGTCGGACAGGGTGGCGACAACCTCGGGTGCGTCGGCCAGCCGTTGGCCGGCCAGCGCGCAGTTGAGGGTCGCCCGGAGCTCGCCCGCGATCTCGTCGTCCACGGGCGTGAGGCTATCGATGATCCGCTGCTCGACCCGCCCGGTATCGGTGATCATCACCATGAGCATCCGGCGCGGCCCGAGGGTCACGACCTCGATGTGCCGGACGCTGCTGCTCGACAGCGACGGGTACTGCACCACCGCCACCTGGCGGGTGAGCTGGGCGAGCAGGCGAACCGAGCGGCGCACGACGTCATCGAGGTCGACCGCGCCCTCCAGGAAGCTCTGGATGGCCCGCCGCTCGGCCCGAGACAGCGGCTTCACCCCGGACAGCCGGTCGACGAACAACCGATAGCCCTTGTCCGTCGGGATACGCCCAGCGCTGGTGTGGGGCTGGGTGATGTAGCCCTCTTCCTCCAGCGCGGACATGTCATTACGGACAGTAGCCGGCGAGACGCCGAGGCTATGACGCTCCGCCAGCGCCTTGGAACCCACCGGCTCGTTACTGAGGACAAAGTCCTCCACGATCGCCCGTAGGACTTCGAGCCGCCGATCCTCTAGCACGCGGTCGCACCCCCTTCACCAAGCGGGACGTGGCCGGGCCACGGTGCGCGCACCTGCACCGACGGACACCAGGCCTGGCACTCGGCCGCAGTGAGTGCCAAGTGTAGCCGCCGGCCCTGCATGAAGCACAGAACATGAGCCGCTCCACGAATGGCAGGTGAGGAGCTGGCGACATCCTTCCCACCGAACGACCAGGGGGGCACCCCGGTTCCGCGCCGCCGCAGTCACGCCCGATCGGGTGCCGGTCAGTCGGGCAGCAGCGCCCGAACCGCCGTGTCGGTGAGCAAGCGACCGCGCTGGGTCAACCGCACTCGGTCGAACTCGAGCGCGCCCGGTTCGACCAGGCCGGATCGGGCGAGGCCCGCGCAGGCCGCCAGCCCGGCTTCGTCGAGCTCGGCGACGCCGAGCCCCTCCGCCAGCCGCACCCCCAGCATGACTCGCTCGACCCGGCGGGTGGACGCGTCGAGTTCCTCGCGCGCCGCAGCCGGACTGCGCTGGGCGGCGAGGCGGGCGGCGTACTCCGCCGGATGGCGCACGTTCCACCACCGCACGCCGCCGACGTGGCTGTGGGCCCCCGGGCCGAAGCCCCACCAGTGATCGCCTCGCCAGTAGCCCAGGTTGTGCCGGCAGCGGGTGGCCGAATCTCGCGACCAGTTGCTGACCTCGTAGTTGGTCAGCCCGGCGGAGGTGAGGATCTCGTCGGCGAGCAGGTACCGGTCGGCGAGCAGGTCGTCGTCCGGCTCGAGCAGCTCGCCGCGGCGCACCCGGTGCGACAGCTTGGTGCCCTCCTCCACGGTCAGCGCGTAGGCGCTGACGTGGTCCGGCCCCAGCTGCACGGCCGCCCGCAGGCTCGCCGCCCAGTCGGCCTCGGACTCGCCCGGAGCCCCGTAGATCAGGTCGAGGCTCACCTGTTCGAACCCGGCCTTGCGCGCCCAGCGCATCACCTCGGAGACCCGCCCGGGGGTGTGCCGGCGATCCAACGCCGCCAGCACGTGCGGCCGGTCGCTCTGCATGCCGAACGAGATCCGCGTGTAGCCCGCTGCGCGCAGCTGCTCGAGCTGGGCCGGATCGACCGACTCGGGGTTCGCCTCGGTGGTGACCTCCGCGTCGGCGGCGAGCCCGAACTCGGCGTCCAGGGCACGCAGCAGGCGGGCGAGGTCGCCCGCGGAGAGCAGGGTCGGCGTGCCCCCGCCGACGAACACGGTCGAGATGGCCACGTCGACGTCGCCCAGCACCGCCCGGGCCAGCCGGACCTCCTGCGTGGCGATGTCGACGAAGGTCGTCAGGCCCACCGAGGAGACCAGCGCGCCGCCCAGGTCCGCCGCCGTGTAGGTGTTGAAGTCACAGTAGCCGCAGCGCGCCGCGCAGTAGGGCACATGCACGTACGCCCCGAACGCGCGCTCGGTCAACTCGGCCAGCGCGGCCGGCGGGAGAGCGCCGTCGTCGGGCGGAGGTGACCCGTCGGGAGGCTTTTGTGGCATGCCCCCAGTGTGCCCCCAACGCAGGGGGTTGTAGCAACGCCACCTTTGTCAAGCACACGAGCGGGCCGCTGACGACCACACCGGGACCACGACGGGACAAGTACCGGAAACGGCCAGCCCGGCGGCGCAGACGAGACGTCGAGCACGTTTTGTCACCGTTGTGTACGGAAGATCGGATATGGGCGGGCCATCGTGGCCCGGTCGAGCCCGATGCGAAAAGATCAGGCCATGGACGATGACGTACGGACCGTTCTCGAGGAGATCTCCGAGCTGCTCCCGCCCCGAACCACCGTGTATCGTTCCGGCGCCGCCGCGCCCGCCGGTGATCTTCCGGTCGCCGAACCGGCGACCGAACCGATCCGCCTGCCGGCGAGCCCGCTGTAGGTCACTTGGTCGTCGCGGACTTCCCGGTGTCGGTGGACAGCGCGGCGATGAACGCCTCCTGCGGGACCTCGACCCGCCCGATGGTCTTCATCCGCTTCTTGCCCTCCTTCTGCTTCTCCAGCAGCTTGCGCTTACGGGTGATGTCACCGCCGTAGCACTTGGCCAGCACGTCCTTGCGGATCGCCCGGATGTTCTCCCGGGCGATGATCCGGCTGCCGATCGCCGCCTGGATCGGCACCTCGAACTGCTGGCGGGGGATCAGCTCGCGCAGCTTGGTCGTCATCGCCACACCGTAGGAGTACGCCTTCTCCCGGTGGACGATGGCCGAGAAGGCATCGACGGTCTCGCCCTGCAGGAGGATGTCGACCTTGACCAGGTCGGCGAGCTGCTCCCCGGCCTGGTCGTAGTCGAGGCTGGCGTATCCCCGGGTGCGGGACTTCAGCGCGTCGAAGAAGTCGAAGATGATCTCACTGAGCGGCAGGGTGTACTTGAGCTCGACCCGGTCGGCCGACAGGTAGTCCATCCCCTTGAGCACGCCGCGCCGGCCCTGGCAGAGCTCCATGACCGCGCCGACGAAGTCGGTGGGCAGCAGCAGCATCGCGTCGACGATCGGCTCGTACACCTCGGCGATCTTGCCGCCGGGCCAGTCGCTGGGGTTGGTCACGGTGACCTCGGAGAGATCCTCCATCACCACCCGGTAGACGACGTTCGGCGCGGTGGAGATCAGCGTCAGGTTGAACTCACGCTCGAGGCGCTCCCGGACGATCTCCAGGTGCAGCAGGCCGAGGAAGCCGCAGCGGAAGCCGAAGCCGAGCGCCGCCGACGTCTCCGGCTCGTAGGTCAGGGCGGCGTCGTTGAGCTGGAGCTTGTCGAGCGCCTCCCGCAGCGCCGGGTATTCGCTGCCGTCGATCGGGTACAGCCCCGAATACACCATCGGCAGCGGATCCCGGTAGCCGCCGAGCATCTCCGTGGCCGGATTGCGGGCGGTGGTGACGGTGTCGCCCACCCGGGCCTGGCGGACGTCCTTCACCCCGGGGATGACGTAGCCGACCTCGCCGACCGACAGTGAGCCCGTCGGATGCGGATCCGGCGAGATCACCCCGGCCTCGAGCGTCTCGTGGCTGGCGCCCGTCGACATCATCAGGCAGCGGTCCCTGGTGGTCAGGGTGCCGTCGATGACCCGGACGTAGGTGATGACGCCGCGGTAGATGTCGTAGACGCTGTCAAAAATCATCGCACGGGCGGGTCCGGCGGGGTTGCCGACCGGCGCGGGCACCTGCCGGACGATCTCGTTGAGCAGCTCCGGCACGCCCTGGCCGGTCTTGCCCGACACGCGCAGCACGTCGCCCGGGTCGCAGCCGATGATCGCCGCGATCTCCTCGGCGTACTTCTCCGGCTGGGCGGCCGGCAGGTCGATCTTGTTCAGCACGGGGATGATGGTCAGGTCGTTCTCGATCGCGAGGTAGAGGTTCGCCAGCGTCTGGGCCTCGATCCCCTGCGCGGCGTCAACCAGCAGGACCGCGCCCTCGCAGGCGGCCAGCGACCGGCTCACCTCGTAGCTGAAGTCGACGTGGCCGGGCGTGTCGATGAGATGCAGGATGTAGTCCCGCCCGTCCTGCGCCCGCCAGGGCAGCCGCACGTTCTGGGCCTTGATGGTGATCCCACGCTCGCGCTCGATGTCCATCCGGTCGAGGTACTGGGCGCGCATGTTGCGCGCGTCGACGACCCCGGTCACACCGAGCATCCGGTCGGCAAGGGTCGACTTGCCGTGGTCGATGTGGGCGATGATGCAGAAGTTGCGGATCATCGCGGGGTCGGCGCCGGGCGCCAGGTGCGGGGCTGCGGACACGCGGAAGGTTCTCGTTTCACTCGCGGTGGTCACGGGAGCGTGTCCCGTGCCGGGATCTGGGTCGACCTGTCCTTCATCGTGCCAGGAGCCGGCACGGAGGTTGCGCCGGTGCACCGGCCGCCACCGGTTTGGTATTCTGGGTGCCGCCTTGGTGGGCCGTATCGCCGTGCCAAGCGGTCCGGCCGCTCCGCCTCCCGGTGACACCGGGTTCGGCGCAGGTGGCTGGCTTGCTGAGGCGCCGGTAGTCCAGGCCGCCGTGCGCGGCCGGCATCCGTATGATGACGTGTCCGCATCATCCCGACTCGACAACCAGAGGTTCCTCCGCGTGGCCAACATCAAGTCGCAGATCAAGCGCAACCTCACCAACGAGAAGCGGCGGCTGCGCAACAAGGCTGTCAAGTCCGAGCTCAAGACGCACGTGCGCCGCTTCCGCGACGCGGTCGAGGCGGGCGACGCCGATCGCACCAGCGAGACCCTTCGGGCCGCCTCCCGCAAGCTGGACAAGGCCGTCAGCAAGGGTGTCATCCACCCGAACCAGGCCGCCAACAAGAAGTCGGCGTTGGCCCGCGCGCACGCTAGCCTGACCGCCAGCTGAAACCGCGCGGCGGAGCCGGGGCGCCACGGGTGCTCCGGCTTTTCTGCGTGCCCGCGCTGCCCGCCACCCTCAGCGTGACCAGCACGACGCCTACCGGGTAGCCGGGTCGCCCGGCGAGTTCCGCGCCGTCGCGGGATCCGAGTCCGCCGGATCGCGGTCCGCCGGGTGGAGCATCCGGTCGAGCAGCTCGTGGTAGGCGACCATCGCGGCGACGGCCGGCGGCAGGACGCCCACCACCCAGGCGCTCGCCAGATCCCCCAGCGCGACGACCACCGTGACCAGCGCGGTGACGGTCATGAGCAGCGCGCGCATCCAGCCCGCGGGCAGGACCCGCAGCCCGAACCAACCTCCCGGCGGCGGCGCGTCGGAATCGTCGGACTCCCCGGCGTCGTGCCCCCGAGCCGGCCCGGGCCAGCCACCCGCGCCGCCCTTCGACGGGGACGGCCCGGCCGGCGGGGGCTGTGCCCCGGTCATGGACGCCCGCCGCGGTAGGCCCGATCCCGGGGGAAGGACCGCGCCGCGGCTACCTCGCGCAGGAGCTTCTCCAGCGCGTAGCCGGCGTCCACGGACGCCCCCTTCACGCCGGCGTCCGCCGTCGCCGACGCGCGCAACGCGAGCCCCAGGCCCGGATCGGACCAGGCACGCGCCGAACGCTGCGCCTTCTCGACCTTCCAGTCGGGCATGCCGAGCGCGCGGGCGAGGTCCCACTTCGTCCCCGGCCCCGCCGAGGACACCCGAGCGAGATCCCGCAGGCCGCCGGCGACGGCGCTGGAGATCAGCACGGCAGCGGTCCCCCCCTCGATCGCCTGGCGCAGCAGCGTCAGCGCCTGCGGCAGGTCACCGCCAATGATCGCGTCGGCGACAGCAAACCCGCTGGCCTCGGCACGCCCCCGGTAGAAACGGGCCACCGCGGCCTCGTCCAGCAGGCCGCCCTCGGTGTCGGCAACGAGCTGGTCGCACACGGCGGCGAGCTCGCGCAGATCGCCGCCGACGGCATCGAGCAGGGCCCGCACGGCGCCATCGCTGATCCGCCCGCCGAGGCGGCGGACCTCGGCGACCACGAAGTCGTGCCGGTCCCGCGGCCTGGTGATCTTCGCTGCCGGGATGACCCGGGCGCCCGCCGCCTTCATGGCGTCGGCCAGCTTGCGATTCTTCACCGCGCCGCTGTGCACGAGCACCAGGATGACGTCGTCGAGGGGGTGACTGAGGTAGGCCAGCAGCGCGTCGCGTAGCTCCTCCCCGAGGTCCTGCACCCCCCGGACGACGACCGCCCGGCCACCGCCGAACATCGACGTGGCGCCGAGATCCACCATGTCCGCCTCGGTGAGCTCGGCGGCCGCCCGCTCCACGATCTCCACCTCGGGATCGCGGGCGCGGGCCGCGTCGAGCACCTCGCGAACGGCTCGACCCACGAGCAGGTCCTCGTCCCCGGTGACAAGGACGAGCGGGGGCGCTGGAGAAGCTGGCACGCGGGTGAGCATGTCACGATCCGTTCCCCGACCGGCGGCGCACCACCGAGACCGGGTCGCGCTCCGCCGCGAGCCGGGCCGACGGATTCGCTCCGGGCTCGGGACATCGCTGGCCTGGTTGGCCGGTTCCGGGCGGTGTCCCCGGTGCGACCACGGCGAGCGCCCCGTCCCGGTCGGTTCGGGCGACGGACATCCCGGCCCGCCGAAGCGTGCGCAGGGTCGATGCCGCCGGATGGCCGTAGTCGTTACCCGCGCCGACGCTGATCAGCGCGAAGCGGGCTCCGGTCGCCGCAAGAAAAGCGGAATCCTGATTGGCGGACCCGTGGTGCGGAACCTTGAGGACGTCGGCCCGCAGCCCGGCCCGGGCCTGCGGGTCGCCGAACGACAGCCGTTGAGCGGTTGCCTCCATATCCCCGGTGAGCAGGATGCTCGCGGCGCCGACCCGGGCGGAGAGCACCAGGCTGTCGTTGTTGGGATCGCTGTCGGTGCCGTGCAGGACGATCCGGGGCGCCAGCACCGTCCAGCAGACCGCGCCTGCCCGGCCCCCCGCGCCGGCTCCGATGGTGCGCAGCGGCACACCCGCCCGGTCCACCCATCGACGGACCGAACGCCACTGGCCCGCCGGCTCCCGCAACGGGCCGACCAGCACCTCCCCCACCGGCAGCCGGCCGAGCACGCCGGGGAGCCCATCGACGTGATCCGCGTGCAGGTGGCTCAGGACAATCATCGGTAGGCGGCGCACGCCGAGCTCGTCGAGGCAGCGGGCGAGCAGGGCCGGATCGGGCCCCGCGTCGACCAGCACCGCACTGCCGGGCCCGGCCGACAGCACCAGCGCGTCTCCCTGCCCGACGTCGCAGGCCACCAGCCGCCAGCCGGCGGGCGGCCACGAAGCGAACCGCTCGACGACGGCGCAGCGCGCCAGGAGCAGGCCGACGGCGGCCGCGGCGGCCACCCGGCGCCCCCACCGCCGGCGCAGTACCGCCACCGCGGCGACCACGGCGAGCGCCGCCGCGGTGGCCCCCAGGACTCCCTCGGGCCAGCCGACAGTGGCCGCCGGGAGGTGGGGCCACGCAGCGACGCGCGACCGTCACCAACCACCAGCAGGGCAGGTCCGCGACGTGGGCAAGCAACCGCGCGAGCGGCGGCGACACGGCGGCGACAACCAGGACTCCGACGCCCAGCACGGTCGCCGCGGGCACCGCCACCACGGCGAGGACGTTCGCGGGGATCGCGATCAGGCTCAGGCCGCCGCCGATCCACGCCAGCAGCGGCGTGCAGGCGAGCTGCGCGGCCGCCGCCACCGCGAGCACCTCGGCGAGCCGGTCGGGCAGCCGCCGCGCGAGGGCTGCATGCCACCCCGCCACAAAAACGATCATTCCGCCGGTGACCAGGACGGACAGCGCGAAGCCGGCGGAGACCGCGAGGGCGGGCTGCGCCAGGACGAGCACGGTGACGCTCGCGGCGAGGGCAGGCAGGGACTGCCCGGCGCCGGCCGGCGGCGAGCGCCGCCAGTCCGATGAGCCCCATCACGGCGGCACGCAGCACACTGGCGGAGGGCCGGGCGAGCACGACGAACCCGAGCAGCACGGCCGCGCTGCCCGCCGCCCGCCAGCGCAGACCGCGGCGCGCCCAGGCCGACACGACCAGGGCGGATGCGGTGACGACGGCGACGTTGCCGCCGGAGACCGCGATCAAATGTGACATCCCGGCCTGGCGGAAGTCGACACGCAGGCCCTCGTCGAGGCCGGATACATCCCCGACGACGAGCGCCGGGAGCAGGCCCCGTCGCGGTTCGGGCAGCCCGGCGGCCGCATCGCGCAGGCCGGCCCGCAGCCGGCCGGCGAAACGCTGCAGCGCGGTGGGTTCCCCCCGCAGGCGTGGCGCTCCGGTGGCCAGCACAACCGCGGCAACGGTGTCGCCGGCCCGGGGAACGGCGAAGCGGCCGACGACGTCCAGATGCTGGCTGGGCAGCAGACCACCCCAGCCGGTGCCCCGCCCGAGCAGGACCGCCGAGGCACGCAACCGCACCGCGACGGGCCCGGCGGCGACCCGCTCCAACCGGACGGGCACGACGAACGTCGTGGCGGCGCCCGTCGGCGGACCGACCGAGGGCGCGGACGTGGCGGCCCGCCGCGGATCGTCCGTGACCACGACCCGGGCAGTCATCGCCGCCCCCCGCCGCACCAGGTCGGCGAGCGGGCCCGTGTCGCCGGGACGCGTCGCCAGCCCGCCGGCGAGGACTCCGACGGCGAGAAACACCACGGCCGTCAGGGCCGCCGCGGCAGCCGGGGCCAGGACGTCATCGTCGCCGTCGATTGGCGCCGACGGCGCGCTGCGCCCGCTGCCGGTACGGCGAACACGCACCAGGCGGACCCGGATCAGCAGGCCCACCGGCACCGTCAGGACGACGGCGGCGGCGGCGAGCGCGGCGCCCGGCAGCGACCAGCGGACCGCGCCCGCGGCGCCGGCCCAGGCAGCCAGCGCGGGCATGACCAGCCGGGCGTCGGCCGGCTGCGCCGCGGGCGACGGTGGAGGCAGTGCGAGGCCGGTCTCCATACCCAGCGCGACCATCGCCGCGTCACACCTTCACCAGCGGCAGCAGGTCCGCCAGCCGCTTGTAACCGAGACCGGTGACCTCCCCGAGCTGTTCCGGCGAGCGGAAGGGACCATGCTCGGTGCGCCACGCAACGATGCGCCCTGCCAGCACCGGACCGACTCCGGGCAGGCCGTCGAGCTGCTCGGAGCTGGCGCTGTTCAGGTCGATCGGACCGCCCTGCCCGCCCCCGCCGCCATCGGAACCGCCGCCGCTCGTACCAGCTGCGGTGGACGCGCCGGGCGCCGGGACGGCCATGGCGGGCGGGGGCCCGGGGCGGCCGTCGACGAGGATCTGTTCACCGTCGACCAGCACCCGGGCGAGCCCGATGCCGGTCGTGTCCGTGCCGGCGAGCACTCCCCCGACCCGGTCGATCGCGTCGACCACCCGCGATCCGGCAGGCAGCCGGATCGCGCCGGGCCGCGTCACCCGGCCGGCGACGTCGACCACCACCTCAGTGGCCGCGCCGGTGCTGGCCGCCGGGGACGCGACCGCGGCCACCGCGCCCACCGCGGCGGTCCGGCCGACGGCCGTCCTGGCGTCGACGGAGCCGCCGTCCGGGGTCCCGTCCGGCGCCGCGACCACCACCGAGGGCCGCTGGGCCGGCGCGGCGACTGACACCGGCCGGTGCTGCCAGGCGAACCAGGTGGCGAGGAACGCGGCTGCGAGCGCGAGCAGGGCAAGGACCAGCGTCGCGCTCGCGGCCGGCGCCGTCACCACGCCGTGCAGGCTGGCCGAGAACCGGTGCGTCAGTCGCTCGCGAATCCCAGGCCAGCCACGCTCCGGCGGGACGGGACGATCGACGGTGGCGCCGCCATCGGTGCCACGCGGGGTGGATCGCCCGTCGGCGTCGTCGCGATCGGCCCATCCCAGGACAGCGCCGTCGCCGTCGGCGTCGGCGTCGGCGTCGGGCCACTCGTCGTCGTCGGCGGCGAAGATGCCTTCGCGCACCCCGATGGGCGGCTGCGGCTCGCTTGCGGGCGGGGGCGGGGGCGGGGCCTGCGCCGCCCGGGTCGACCCGTTCGGGATTGTCGGGAGCGGCGGAAGGATCGTCGTCGCCGGCGAGGAGGCCGGGGCCGGGGCCGCGCTCGCGGTGCCGCTGCCGGCGACCCCACCCTGGCCGTGGGGCCGCCGCGACTGCTGCGCGTGTGGCGGTCTGATCCGCCGGTCCTGCACCGTGTCGAACCCGGCGGCGATGACCGTCACCCGCACCTCGTCACCGAGCGCGTCGTCGATCACCGCGCCGAAGATGATGTTCGCCTCGGGGTGGGCCGCGTCCGCGACGAGCTCCGCGGCCGCGTTGATCTCGAACAGGCCGAGGTCCGAACCGCCGGAGATGTTGAGCAGGACGCCCTGGGCGCCATCCATGCTCGCCTCCAGCAGCGGGGAGGCGATGGCCTGTTCGGCGGCCACCGTGGCCCGGTCGTCACCGCGGGCCCGCCCGATACCCATCAAGGCGCTGCCGGCGTGCGACATGACCGTCTTCACGTCGGCGAAGTCGAGGTTGATCAGACCAGGGGTGGTGATCAGGTCGGTGATGCCCTGCACACCGGAGAGCAGTACCTGGTCGGCGCTGCGGAAGGCGTCCAGCACGCTGATGTCACGGTCGGTCATCGCGAGCAGGCGGTCGTTCGGAATGACGATGAGCGTGTCGACCTCGTTGCGCAGAGTGTCGATACCCGTGTCTGCCTGCGTCGCGCGGCGCCTGCCCTCGAAGGTGAACGGCCGGGTCACGACACCGATGGTGAGCGCGCCGAGCGAACGTGCGACGTTCGCCACGACGGGGGCGCCACCCGTGCCGGTGCCACCGCCCTCACCAGCGGTGACGAAGACCATGTCGGCCCCCTTGAGGACTTCCTCGATCTCCTCGCGATGGTCCTCGGCGGCCTGCCGGCCCACCTCGGGATCGGCCCCGGCGCCGAGGCCCCGGGTCAGCTCGCGACCGACGTCGAGCTTGACGTCGGCATCACTCATGAGCAAGGCCTGGGCATCGGTGTTGATGGCGATGAACTCGACGCCCTTGAGACCGACTTCGATCATCCGGTTGACGGCGTTGACGCCACCACCACCGATCCCGACGACCTTGATGACCGCGAGATAGTTCTGTGGGGCAGCCATGCGGTGTCGGTCCTCCAGCGGCGTCGGTGGTCGGACGGGGGGATACCCCGCCCCTGCGGCGCCGCGGGATGGCGGATTCACGCGGCGAGCGGGGGAAGTAGTCAGAGTCTCAACCTTCACCGTCAGCTAGACAGTTACAGTTATGTCAACTTCCGACTGTGAATCGGACAGTAGGCACGGCTACGGCAGTGGTCAAGGAAGCTGTCGGCGCGGCGCGCACCTTCCTGCCACGTCCGCTTCGTCACAAAGCCTTCCCCGCATAGCGCCTTCGGCGCGATGCGGGGGCCCCTGGCCCCGGTGTGGCAGCCGAATTCCGTCGGATCGCCTTCGGCGATCCTCCTGGAGTGGCGGCACTGTCCGCGGTGATTCCCGGCGACCGCGGGCCGAGGAGGCCAGGGGTCCCCGGGGGCCGGCGGAGCGCGATCAAGGCGGAGCGCGGCGGGATGCGGGTGTGATGGTGTACTGCCTGCGTGACCCGTCAGCGCACCCAGCACATCCACTTCCTCGGCATCGGCGGCGCCGGCCTGTCGCCGCTGGCCCAGATCCATCTCGCCGGCGGCGGGAAAGTCAGCGGCAGCGACGCCGAGGACTCCCCCCGCGTGGCGACCCTGCGCGCCCGCGGGGTGCCCGTCCGCGTCGGACCCCCGCCGGCCGCGGACGCGATCGCCGCCGAACTCGCCGGCGTGGATGTCGTGGTCGCCTCCAGCGCCCTCGCCGACGATCACCCCGAAATCGTCGGCGCCCGATCGCTGGGTCTGCCGGTCCGCCGCCGGTCCGAATGGCTGCCGGAGCTGACCGCCGGCTACCGGCTGGTCGCCGTGGCGGGCTCGCACGGCAAGTCGACCACCTCGGCGATGCTGACCCTGGTGCTCCGCGCGGCCGGGCTCGACCCCACCGCGGTCATCGGCGCGGAGGTCTCCCAGCTCGGCGGCAACGCGCTCGCCGGCTCCGGCGACGTGTTCGTGCTGGAGTCCGACGAGTACGGCGGCGCCTTCGCCGGTCTCGAACCCGCCATCGCCGTGATCACCAACGTCGAGTGGGAGCACCCGGACGTCTTCCCGGACGAGGCGTCGGTCCAGGCCGCCTTCACCGCGTTCGCCCGCCGGGTGCGCCCGGGCGGCCGCCTGGTGGTCTGCGGGGACGATCCGGGAGTCGCCGCCGTCCTCGCCGAGCTGCGCCGGCAGGCGGCGCCCGCGGCCGCGTCGGTGCTCGACTACGGCTTCGGGACGGATCGCCGGTGGCGTGCGGTGGACGTCGCCACCGTAGCCGGGGACGACACGGCCCGCGCCGTCGTCCTGCATGCCGGGCAGGAGGTGGGCGACCTGACGCTGGCGGTCCCCGGCCGGCACTCGGTCCTCAACGCGCTGGCGGTCCTCGCGGTCGCCAGCGAGCTGGGCGTCGCGCCTGCGCAGACCCTCGCGACGCTCGCGACCTACACCGGCGCGGCCCGCCGCTTCGAGTTCGTCGGCTTCTGGCGAGCCGGCACGCCCATTCCCGCCGCCATCCCGGCCCCCCCCACACCGACCGACATCGCCCTCCCGTGGACCGTGCCCCCGGCCGCCGACGCGCCGGTGACGGCGACGGCGCTGGCCCCCGCGGCCGCCCCCGACCGGTCGGGGGCCATGCCGGCCCACGCCGGCAGCCCCCTTCCGCGATCGCAGGCCCTGCCGGCCACCGCCGTCGCCGACCCGATGGGCGGGTGGAGCCTGGAGATCATCGATGACTACGCGCACCACCCGACCGAGATCCGGCTGACGCTCGCCGCGGCCCGCGCCCGGGCGCACGGCCGGGCGGTGTGGGCCGTACTCCAACCGCACACCTACAGCCGGTTCGCCGCGCTACTCGACGGCTTCGCCACCGCCTTCGCCGACGCCGACCGGGTGTACGTCACCGACATCTACGCCGCCCGGGAGACCGATGACCTCGGCCGGCACCCGATGGACCTGGTCGCGCGGCTGGCCGGGCCCGCAGCAGTCGGTTACGTGCCCTGGCCGGAGCTGGTCGACCGGCTCGCCGTGGACGTCCGCGACGCGCTGGGCGGCCGGGTCCCCGCCCAGGCCGGCGGCGTCCTGCTGCTCACCCTGGGCGCCGGTACGATCACGACGGTCGGGCCGCGGCTGCTGGCGGCGCTGCGCGAGGAGACGCCGCGCTGACGCCGACGCGGCGCCACCGGTGTGATCCTCCCGGCCGTGACGCTGCGTCGATGGTTGACTGCCGCAACACGTCCACCGCCGGCATGGCCGGCGGCGACCGGTGAGGATCAGGTGGATGTCAGACACGCAGGACCCCCGCAGCCCCGGCTTCGACATCCGAGCAGTCAACCAGACCGTGATCGCCGAATACCGGGCGACCGGCGGAGCACTGGAGAAGACACTGCCCGGCTCCCGACTCGTCCTGCTGACGACGACCGGGCGGCGCAGCGGGCGGGAACACACCACGCCGCTCGGCTACGTCACCGACGGCACCTCCGACGCCGCGGCGGCCGAGGACCAGGCCGGCGGCGAGAACCAGGCCGGCGGGACTGCGCAGACCGGCGGGAACGGGCAGGCCGGCCGGCCCGGTCGCATCATCGTGTTCGCGTCCAACATGGCCGCCCCAGGGCATCCGGACTGGTATCGGAACCTCACGGCCAACCCCAAGGTCACCGTGGAGCTCGGCACCGGCCGGTTTGCCGCGCAGGCGTCCACCGCCACCGGGGCAGAGCGGGAGCGGCTCTACCAGGCGCTGGTGGAGACCATGCCGGGTATCCGCGGCCACCAGGAACAGGTCGAGCGCGAGATCCCGGTGGTCGTCCTGGCCGAGCTGGGCTGACGCTCCCCCGCCGACGCCGGCCCACCGCGGGGTTCGGCGCGCCTACCGGCCCTCACACCATTCGTATCTTTCTGTGGTCAGTTGTGCGCGAAATCGTGCCGAGGTGTAGTTACGGTTTTCGGCCCGAAAACCGTGCTTAGGCCTCGGCACGACGATCTGGCCGGAAACTGGAGCGAGAGTCACGCCGGTGACGCGGAATCACGTGTCAGGAGGCGGCGTGGCGGGGCCTGGTATGGCGCCGGGTCGCCGCCGCATCGCGGACCAGGGCGACGATCGCCGCGGCGGCCTGGGGGTAGCCGGTGCCCGCACAGGCCGCCGACATCTTCGCCAGCTGCTCCGGCGAGGTGAGCACCGGCAGCACGTTCGCCAGCAGCCAGTCCGCGTCGAGGTCGGCGTCGTCGACGAGCAGGCCGCCGCAGGCCTCCACCGTTGGCAGGGCGTTGCGGCGCTGCTCACCGTTGCCGTGTGGGAGTGGCACGTAGGCCGCCGGCAGGCCCACCGCGGCGAGCTCGGCGCAGGTCATCGCGCCGGAACGGCAGAGCGTCATGTCGGCGGCGGCGTACGCGGACCCGATGTCGTCCAGGTAGGGGAGCAGCTCGTAGGGGGCCGGCAGGCCGCGGGGCAGCGCCGCCGCGACCCCGTCGAAGTTCTTCGGCCCGGCCGCGTGCAGCACCTGGACGCCCGCGCTGGCCAGCGGGTGCGCCGCCGCGATCATGACCTCGTTCAGGCTGCGGGCCCCCTGGGAGCCGCCGAAGACGAGCAGGGTCGGGCGATGCGGGTCAAGCCCGTAGCGGGCTCGCGCGGCGCGGCTGGCCGCCGGCGAACGGTCGAGGGTGAGAATCTGCGCGCGCAGCGGGATCCCGGTGAGGGTCGCACCGCGCAGCGGGGTACTCGGGTACGAGGTGGCGACGAACGAGGTGAACCGGGCGCCGAGCCGGTTGGCCATCCCGGGCAGCGGGTTCGCCTCGTGGACCACGATCGGAATGCCGCGGCGCCGGGCGGCGAGATACGCCGGCACCGACACGTAGCCACCGAAGCCGACGACGACGTCCGCCCGGACCCGGTCCAGGGTCGCGCCCGCCTGGCGCACCGCGTCGAACAGGCGGACGGGCAGCTTCAGCAGCGCGGGCGTGGGCCGACGCGGCATCGGCACCTTCGGCACCGTCGCCAGCTCGTAGCCGCGGGCCGGCACCAGGCGCGCTTCCAAGCCGGTGGCCGTGCCCAGCAGGGTCAGCTGGGCACGCGGCTCGGCGGCGCGCAGGGCATCCGCCACGGCGAGCGCGGGTTCGACATGGCCGGCTGTCCCGCCGCCGGCGAGCACTACGCTTCGCAACATCGGTCAAGACGATGTCACATCGGGCCGGCCCGCGGACCGCCTGGTCCCGGTCGCTCGTCCACCGGTGCCGGATGCTGTGTCGGGGCCGTCGGCGGGCACGAGCTCCAGGTCGGGTCGCCGGGCGCGGCGGCCGGGCAGCCGCGGCCGCCGGCGCGCCCCGGCGCGCTCGGCCCGGGCCGAGCGGCGCTCCTCGGCCCGTCGGGCCAGGTACTTCGCCGCCGCGGGCTCCGAGCGGGCGAAGGAGAGCAGCATCCCGAGGGCGGCGAGGGTGGGCAGCAGCGCGGACCCGCCGAAGGACACCAGCGGCAGGGCGACACCGGTGATCGGCAGCAGGCCGACGACCGCCCCCATGTTCACCACCGCCTGGACGATGATCCAGGCGGTGACCCCGGCGGCGGCCAGCCGGACGAACAGGTCGTCGGAGCGGTGGGCGATGCGCAGGCCCGCATAACCGAGCACGCCGAACAGCCCGACCACCACGAGGCTGCCGATCAGGCCCAGCTCCTCGCCGATGATCGCGAGAATGAAGTCGGTGTGCACCGCGGGCAGCAGCTCCGGCCACTTCGCCCGGGACGCGCCGAGCCCGTCCCCCCACCAGCCGCCCGTGGACAGCGCATAGATGCCCTGGACGGCCTGGAAGCCGTCGCCGCTGGCGTCGGCGAAGGGGTCGGTGAACGACAGCAGCCGCCGGATCCGGTAGGGCTCGACGACGGCGAGCACCGACGCCGCGAGGATCATCGAACCGAGCACGGCGCCGTAGAAACGCTTCGGGGTACCGATCACCCACAGGATGGTCAGCGGGACGACCGTCACGCAGATCGCGCCGCCGAGGTCCGGTTCGAGCAGCAGCAGCAGGTCGATGAACAGGAACATCGGGACCAGCGGGATGAACAGGTGCTTCGGGTCGGCCAGCAGCCGCCGCTTGCGCACCAGCAGGTCCGAGCACCACAGCACCAGCGCGATCTTCGCCAGCTCGCTGGGCTGGATGGTGATCGGGCCGACGACGATCCACTGCCGGGCCCCGCCCCGCACGCTGCCGATGCCGGGGACGAGCACAGCCATGAGCAGGAACACGGTGCCCGCCAGCAACGGGTAGGCAAACGCCCGGAACGCCCGCACCGGCAGCCGGCTGGCCGCGACGACGATCGGCAGGCCGATGCCCACCCAGATCGCCTGCCGGATGAACAGCGTGTACGCCGAGCCGAACAGGGCGTAGGAACGCACGCTCGACGCCGAGAGCACCATGACCAGCCCGAGCAGCAGCAGCAGGCTGGCCGAGGACAGCAGCAGGTAGTAGGAGGCGAGCGGCCGGTCGAGCAGCGGCACCCGCAGCTCGGCGGTCTCGCGGTCCACCAGGTCGTCGTCACCGGAGCGGGCGGCCACCGGCCGCACCAACAATCCGGAGGAGGGCGACACCGGCCTCGAACCAGCCACGGCTACCCCTCTCGTGCGCGCACCGCTTCGGCGAACAAGTCTCCGCGGGCCGCATAGTCGCGGAACATGTCCATCGAGGCCGCGGCCGGCGCGAGCAGCACCGTGTCGCCGGCGCGCGCGAGCGCCGCCGCGGCCTTCACCGCATCGTCCATGCCGGCGGCCCGTTCGACGGGGACATCGGAGGCGTGTCGGGCGAGCGCGACGCCTATCTCCTCGGCGCAGCGGCCGATGAGGACCGCGCCGCGCAGCACGTCACGGGCGTCGCGGACGAGGTCGTCGAAGTCGAGACCCTTGTTCAGGCCGCCGGCGATCCACACGACCGAGGGGTAGCCCGCCAGAGAGGCGGCGGCGGCGTGCGGGTTGGTCGCCTTGCTGTCGTCCACCCAGCGGACGCCGTCGATCACGGCGACCTCGGCGTTGCGGTGGGCGCCGGCGCGAAAATCCGCGAGCGCGGCGCCGATCGCCGCCGGGTCCACGCCCTCGGCGCGGGCCAGCGCCGCCGCGGCGAGCGCGTTGGAGATCAGGTGGGGGCCCACGACCCGCAGGTCACGCAGGGCGACGAGCCGGCCGCCACCGAAGGCGTGGTCGACGAGGTGACCGTCGACCACGGTCAGCCCCGGGGCGGGTCGGGCCCCCGGGTCCCGGCCGAACAGCACACGGCGGCCTGGCGCCCCCGCGAGCAGCCGGGTGCTCGCCGCGTCGTCGGCGTTGCCGACGACGATCGTCGTGGGATCGCGCCAGATCCGCGCCTTGGCCTCGGCGTAGGCGTCCGCGCCGCCGTGCCAGTCGAGATGGTCCGGGGCGACGTTGAGCACGGCCGCAGCCAGCGGTGCCGCGGTGAGAGTGTAGTGCAGCTGGAAGCTGGACAGTTCGACGGCGAGCGTGTCGTAGGGCGGCTCGGCGGCCACGGCCTCGACGATCGGCGTGCCGATGTTGCCGGCGGTGGCCGCGCGCCGGCCCCCCGCGACGAGCATCGCCCCGAGCATCTCGGTGGTCGTGGTCTTGCCGTTCGTGCCGGTCACGGCGAGCCAGCGGGTGGCGCCGCGCCAGCGCCAGGCGAGCTCGACCTCCCCCCACACCGGCACCCCCACCGCCGCCGATCCGGTGACCAGCGGCGCGGTCGGCGGGACGCCCGGCGAGGTCACGACGAGCCCCGCCCCGCCGGGACCTGCCGGCAGCCCGCCGAGCTCCACCGTCGCGCCGAGCGCCCGCAGGTCGGCGGCGGCCGCGCGGTGCCGATCGGAGTCGCCGGCGTCGACGACCCGCACCCGGGCGCCGCGGCCGAGCAGCGCCCGGGCCGCGGCGAACCCCGACACCCCGACCCCGACGACCAGCACCGGCAGCCCCGCCCAGGTGCGCGGCGCCGCGGCGTCGGCCGCCTGCGTGGAACCCATGGGGCTAGCTACCTCCGTGGGAGAGGAACTCGGCGTAGAACAGGCCGAGCCCGAAGGCCACCGCGAGGCCGGAGACGATCCAGAACCGGATGATCACCGTCGTTTCGGGCCATTCGGCGAGTTCGAAGTGGTGGTGGATCGGCGCCATGTTGAACACGCGTTTCTTCGTCGCCTTGAAGAACGCCACCTGGATCAGGACAGACAGGGTCTCGATGACGAACAGGCCACCGAGGACGACGAGCAGCAGCTCGGTCCGGCTGACGATGGCGATGCTGGCGAAGGCGCCGCCGAGCGCGAGCGAGCCGGTGTCCCCCATGAAGATCTTCGCCGGGCTGGCGTTCCACCACAGGAAGCCGAAGCAGGCGCCCATCGCCGCCGCCGCGACCAGCGCCACGTCCAACGGGTCGCGCACCGCGTAGCAGCCCGCCGGGGAGTCCCCCGGCTCGCACAAGTTGCCGAACTGCCAGAACGAGATGACCACGTAGGCGCCGAACACCATCGCCGACGTGCCCGCGGCGAGGCCGTCGAGGCCGTCAGTGAGGTTCACCGCGTTCGACGTCGCGGCGATGATGATCCAGGCCAGCAGCGGGAAGCCGATGATGCCGACCGACAGGGACGTGTCACGCACGATCGAGATGTACGTCGACCCCGGCAGCAGCCCGGCGTCGTTTTTGAACCGGACCGCGAGCAGGCCGAACGCGAGCGCGACCGCGGCCTGGCCGGCGAACTTCATCCGGGCGGTGAGCCCGAGGCTGCGCTGCTTACGGATCTTGATCCAGTCGTCGAGGAAGCCCACGATGCCGAGCCCGGTCATCACCAGCAGCACGAGCAGCCCCGAGGCGGTGAAGCCGATCCCGGTGACCAGGTGAGCGAGGAAATAGCCGACCAGCGTCGCCACGATGATCACGGTGCCGCCCATGGTGGGCGTGCCGCGCTTGGTCAGGTGGCTCGACGGGCCGTCCTCGCGGATCTCCTGCCCATAGCCCTGCCGGCGGAAGAACCGGATCACCCAGGGGGTGCCGAGCAACGACACGACCAACGCGACCATGGCCGCGATAAGAACGCCTCTCACGCGGGTGTCACCCGCGTGTGTTCGCCTCGGTACACCCAGCGGTCCGTACTCATGCCCCCTCGATCCCGGCGCCGACCACGCCGAACCTTGTCACCACGTCCTCGGCGACGCCTTCCAGGCCGTAGGACCGGCTGGCCTTGACCAGCACGACGTCGTCCGGCCGGGCGAGCGCGACCACCGTCGCCACCGCCTCGTCCGCGTCCGCCACCCACACCGACTCGCCGTCCCAGGAGCCCTCCAGCGACGCCGCGAGTCCGATGCGCCGGGCCGCCGGCCCCACCGCGATCACCTGGTCGATCCCGAGCCGGACGGCGAGCCGGCCGAGCGCGTCGTGCGCGTCGTCGGCCGCGTCGCCGAGCTCCCCCATCCCGCCGAGCACCGCGATCGCCCGGCCCGCCCCGCGCATGTCGACCAGCGTCGCCAGCGCCGCCCGCATCGACTCGGGGTTGGCGTTGTACGCGTCGTTGACGACGACGACCCCGGCGGCGGTCCGGGTGACCTCCATCCGCCAGCGGCTGCGCGCCCGCGCCGCCCCGAGCGCCGCCGCGGTCCGCTCGGGGCTCAGTCCGAGGCGCAGGGCGACGGCCGCCGCCGCGAGCGCGTTGGGCACCTGGTGCGCGCCGACGAGGCCGAGGGTGACCCGGTGGCGTTCGCCGCCGGCGAGCAGGTCGAACGAGGCATGCCCCAGCTGGTCGACGCCGACGTCGACGCCGCGCACGTCGGCCCCGGCGCCCTCGCCGAAGGTGACGACCTCGGCGCGTGCCCGCGGGGCCATCGCCGCCACCAGCGGATCGTCGGCGTTGAGGATGACGGCGTCGCGGGCGGCCTCGGCGAGCTCGCCCTTGGCCGCGGCGATCCCGCGCCGGCCGTCGGCGTACTCGCCGACATGCGCGCTGCCGACGTTGAGCACCGCCCCGACGGACGGGCGGGCCACCGCGCACAGGGTCGCGATGTGCCCGAGGCCGCGCGCGCCCATCTCCAGCACGACGAACGCGGTGTCCACCTCGGTGCGCAGCAGGGTCAGCGGCAGGCCGATCTCGTTGTTGAACGACCCGGGCGCGGCCACCGTCGGGCCGAGCTCGGCCAGCAGGTCCGCGAGCAGATCCTTGGTCGTGGTCTTGCCCGCCGAGCCGGTGACGGCGACGACGGTGGCGCGGGCGGTGTCGCGCACGTGCGCGGCGAGGGCGGCCAGCGCGGCCGACGGATCGGCGACGACGACCGCCGGCACGCCGACTCCCCGGGCGGCGAGCACCGCCGGCGCGCCCGCGGCCACCGCCGCGGCGGCGAAGTCGTGCCCGTCGGACCGGGCGCCGACCAGGGCGGCGAACAACGTGCCGGCGCCGACCTGGCGGGAGTCCACGGCAACCGCACGGACCACGGCGGCCGGGTCGTCGACCGCGTCGAGGCGCCCACCGGTCGCCGCGGCGACCTCGGCGAGGGTCAGCGGGATCATCCGCGCGCCACCGCGTCCAGCGCCGCCCGCAGCACCGCCCGGTCGTCGAACGGGGTCACCACCCCGGCCTGCTCCTGCCCGGACTCGTGCCCCTTGCCGGCGACGACGACGGCGTCCTGCGGGCCGGCGGCGGCGACGGCCGCGGCGATCGCGGTGGCCCGGTCCGGTTCGACCCGCACCCGGCCCGCCGCGCGCGCGGCGGCCGGCACCCCGGCGAGCATCGCGGCGAGGATGTCCGCCGGGTCCTCCGAACGCGGATTGTCGTTGGTGAGGATCGCGAGGTCGGCGAGCGTGGCGGCGGCGGCGGCCATGAGCGGGCGCTTGCCGCGGTCACGGTCGCCGCCGCAGCCGAGCACGATGATGATCCTGCCCTTTGCCAGGGGACGAACGGCCGCCAGCAGCGTCGAGACCGCGTCCGGGGTGTGCGCGAAGTCGACCAGGGCGAGGAACGGCTGGCCGGCGTCGACCCGCTCCATCCGACCTGGCACGCCGGGCAGCGAGCCGATCCCGGCGGCCGCGGCGGCCGGATCGACCCCGACCGCGACGAGCAGCGCCAGCGCGCCCAGCGCATTGGCGATGTTGAACATACCGGGCAGCGGGACGGACAGTTCCACCCGCTCGCCACCCGGCCCGGCGGCCAGTAGCTCGCTGCCGCCGGGGCCGGCGGTGACGGCGCGGGCCGTCCAGTCGGCGGGGCCGTCGACGGCGAAGGTGACCGCGTCCGGGCGCCGGCGGGCCAGCCGCCGGCCCCAGTCGTCGCCCACCCCGATCACCGCGGCGGCCGCCCGGCCGGGCGCGAACAGCGACGCCTTCGCCTCGAAGTAGTCCTCCATCGTGGGATGGAAGTCCAGATGGTCCTGGCTGAGGTTGGTGAACAGCGCCCCGGCGTAGTGCAGCGCGTCCGCCCGGTGCAGGGCCAGCGCGTGGCTCGAGACCTCCATGGTGACCGCGTCCACGCCCCGTTCGACCATGGCCGCCAGCAGCGCCTGCAGGTCGCCGGCCTCCGGGGTGGTGTGGGCGCTGGCGAGGTGCTCCCCGGCGATGCGGGTCTCCACCGTGCCGATCAGCCCGGTGGTGTGGCCCGCCGCGCGCAGCCCGGCGTCGAGGAGGAACGCGGTCGTCGTCTTCCCGTTGGTTCCCGTAACGCCGAGCAGGCGCAGCGCCGCCGACGGATCGCCGTAGACGCGGGCCGCCACCGGGGCGAGGGCGCGGCGCGGGTCGGCGCTGACGAGCACCGGCAGCGCGGCCGCCGGGCCACCTCCGGCGGCGATCCGCCGCGCGCCCTCGGCGTCGGTGAGCACTGCCACCGCGCCGCCGGCGATCGCGGCGGCGGCGAAGTCGGCACCGTGCACGTGCGCGCCGGGCAGCGCCGCGTACAGGTCGCCGGGCCGGACCTGGCGGGAGTCGTGGGTGACGCCGCGCACCACCGCGTCCGGACCGGAGCCGGCGGACCGCACAGCGGGAACAGCGGGCGCGATGGGCACAGCGGGAACAGCGGGCGCGACAGGCACAGCGGGCGCCGGTGGGAGCGCCGCGGCCGTGAGCACCGCGCGCAGATCAGCCAGGCCGCACGCGGTCGGGGCGGCCGGTCGGGGTGCCGGTGGGGTCACGCTGACGACCTTAGTGGGAGCAAGCGCGGCCATCGGCAGGGGCGCCCGGGCACGGCGGTGGTCCATTGCGCCGGCGGACGGGTCCGAACTACTTGTCCAGGTCGAGCAGGAGCGGCGACGGCTTCGTCGTCGGTTGCGGCACGCCGAGGGTGGTCAGGGCGAAGCTCATCACGCCCTGGAACACCGGCGCGGCGACCTGCCCGCCGAAGTACCCCTTCTTCGGGTCGTCCAGGACGACCTCGACGACGACCTTCGGATCGTCGGCCGGGGCGAAGCCGATGAACGACGAGACGTAGCCCTGGTACCCGCCGTGCACCGGGTCCGGCCGGGACGCCGTGCCGGTCTTGCCGGCCACCCGGTAGCCGGAGATCTCGGCGAGCGGCGCAGTGCCCTCGTTCGTCGCGACCGCCTCCAGCATCCGGCTGAGCGTTGACGCGGTCTGCGCGCTGATCACCCGCTGGCCGGGAAGATGCGGGGTGACCTGGACGGTTCCGTCCGGACCGGTGACGGCGTCGACGAGCCGGGGGGTGACCCGCACCCCGCCGTTGGCGACGGTGGCGTAGACCGACGCCATCTGCAGCGCCGTCGCCGACATGCCCTGCCCGTAGGAGATGGTCGCGGCCTGGCTGCCCGACCAGTCCTTCGCCGTCGGCAGCAGGCCAGTGCCCTCGCCGGGGAAGTGCAGCCCCGTCTTCGCGCCGAGGCCGAAGGCCCGCAGCGCCTGCTCCATCGCCGGCCGCCCGACCCGTTCGGAGACCTCCACGGTGCCGATGTTGCTGGAGCGGGCCAGCACCCCGGCGGTGGTCAGATGCTCGACGCCGTGCTTCTCGGAGTCCTCGATGCGCACCCCCCCGCGAACGATGGACGGCGGGATGGTCAGCGGCGTCTCCGAGGTGATGAGCCCGCGGTCGAGCGCGGCGGCCATCGTGATGACCTTGTTGACGCTGCCGGGCTCGTAGGCGTCCCGGGTCGAGCGGTTGCCCAGCGCCGACTGGTCCCGCGGGGTGATGTTGTTGGGGTCGAACTGGGGCGCGTCCGCCATCGCGAGGATGTCCCCCGTCCGGGGATCCATCACGACGACCGTGCCGCCGTCGGCCTCGGACGAGCGCACCGCGTCGGCGATGGCCTGCTGGGCGTTCCACTGGATGTCGCGGTCGAGGGTGAGCCGCAGCGCCGAGCCGGGGACGGGGTCGAGTTGCCGGCTCTGTCCGGAGGGGATCTCGATGCCCTCCGGGTTGGCCTCCAGCCGGCGCTTCCCGTCGGTTCCCCGCAACACCTTGTCGTACTTGAGCTCCAGCCCGCCGCCGCCCTCCAGCACGTCGCCGTCGCCGTACCGCATGAACCCGACGACGTTGGCGGCCAGCGGGCCGGCCGGATAGGTCCGGCCGCGTTCCTCGGTGATGCCGATGCCGCGCAGCTGTAGCGCGCTGACCTTCTTCGCGATGTCGGGGGTCAGGCGGCGAGCGAGGTAGACGAACTTGATGTGCCTGGTCGGGTCCGTCAGCCGCCTCGTCAGCTCGGCGATGCTGTCGTCGAGCACGGGAGCGAGCTTGCGGGCGGTCGCGCCGATGTCCTTGACATTCGTCGGATTCGCGTAGACCGCGCGCAGCTCGACGTGCTGGGCGAGGGTGTGGCCGGACCGGTCGGTGATCGCACCGCGCACCGCGGGCAGCACGATCGTGCGCAGCCGTTCCGCCTCGGCCTGCGCCGCGTAGGTCGACGCGGAGAAGCCCTGGAGCTGGGTCAGGCGCAGCGCGAGGACGCCGAGCAGCACGCACATGAACACGATCGTCACCCGAAGCCGCCGCCGCGGGCTGCCCAGCCGGTAGTTGCGCCGGACCGGCGGTCGCGGTGGCCGGCGACCGCCGCCGGCACGCCCGCCGCCCCGGGCCGCCCGACCCCGCCCGGCACCGGACCCGCGGGACGCCCCTCCCGGCCGGTAGACGCGCCGACCCTGCGCCACGGCACCGTCGACGTCGTCGACCCCGTCGTAGTCGTAGTCGTAGTCGTCGAGGTCGTCCCGGTCCTGGTAGCGGCCCTCGTAGCCGCGGGCGGTGCGCGCTCGGCCGCGTCCCTGCGCCGTGCCGCTCCGGGTCGTGCCGCTCCGGGTCGGGTCACCTCGGCGCGCCCGCGGATGCTCCTGCGCGCCTCGGGCTCGATCCGCCCGCTGGCCGGGTCGGCCGCGTGGGCGGCCGGGGTCGTCGTAATCCCAGTCGTTCACCTGGCCGTGATCCGCGTCGTCGTCGCGGCGCCGCCGGCCTCCGCGCACGGAGGCCGGCGGCGGGGTCACCAGCCGTAGCCGGTCCCGCCCACGGCGAGATGAGCCGGGGGGAGTGGAACTCACCGCCCGGGCCCACCCCGGTCAGCGCCGACGGTGCCGGTCGAGGTCGCCGTGCCGGCCGGCGCCCCGGTGCCCGACCCGCTGCCGGCGGCACCCGCCACCGATGCGGTCTCCGGAGCCGATGCGGTCTCCGGAGCCGACTGCGACCCCAGCGCCGCGCCGGCCGCCGAGGCGCCGGCCGTTCCGCCGCCGGTCGCGGCGGTACCCGTACCGGCTGTCGTACCCGTACCGGGCGGGGGCTGCTGGCCGGCCGGTGCAGGCACGATCACCAGTACCGATCCGCTGCCCGGCTCCCGGGACAGCACCCGGGCACCGAGCGGCAGCGGCGAGCCCGGTGCGAGGTACTCGGGCACCCCACCGGGCACCAGGCCGAAGTGGCTGGCCTGGTTCGCCAACGCCGCCGGGTCGGAGAGCTGGTCGGCCCGCACCGCGAGCGACTGCTCCTCGTCCGCCAGGGCGGATGCCCGGTTACGCAAGGTGTTCTCCTGGAACGAGTTCTCCATCAGCGCAAGATTGAGCCCCAACAGACCCAGCAGACCGGCGCCGAGCAGCACCAACAGCAAGACGACGAACGGTCCCTTGCGGGCCCCCGGCTGGGCCGGGCGGACCACCGTGAGCCGCGTCCGGGCAGGGGGCCGCCGCAGCGGAGGGTCGAGAACCGGAGCCGTCGCCGCGGCGGTACGCGCCGCCACGGTGCCCGGCGCTCGGCCTGCCCGGGCTCCGGTGGACGGGCCACCGGAGCGGCCACCGCCGCCCCGCCCCGCTCGAGCAAGCGGCTGCGCGGGAGCGGTCACGATGCACCTCCGGGGGTGGGCTGGGCGCGGTCCGGGTTCGGAGCCGTACGTTCAGCGGCCCGCAACCGCACGGACGCCGCCCGCGGGTTGTCGGTCTTCTCGACCTCGCTCGCCGGTTCCGCGCCGCGGGTGAGCCAGCGCAGCCGCGGCTCGGCACCGGCCGGCACCACGGGCATGTCCGGGGGCACCAGCGTCTCCGCGTAGCCGCGCAGCTCCCGCTTCACCAGCCGGTCCTCGAGGGAGTGGTAGGACAGCACGACGAGCCGACCGCCGACGGCCAGCGCGTCGAACGCGGCGGGCATCGCGCGGGCGAGCACGTCCAGCTCGGAGTTGACCTCGATGCGCAGGGCCTGAAAGGTGCGCTTGGCCGGATTGCCGCCGGTGCGCCGCGCCGGCGCCGGAATGGCGTCGCGGACGAGGTCGACCAGCCGCGCCGACGTGGTGAACGGCTCGTCGGCGCGGGCCCGGACGACCGATTCCGCGATGCGGCGGGCGAACCGCTCCTCGCCGTAGTGCCGCAGGATCCGCGCCAGCTCGACGGCGCCGTAGGTGTTGAGGACCTCGGCGGCCGTCCGGCCGCGGGTGGCGTCCATCCGCATGTCCAGTGGCGCGTCCCGGGAGTAGGCGAAGCCGCGCGCATCGGTGTCGAGCTGCAGGGACGAGACGCCGAGGTCGAACAGGACGCCCTGCACCCGCGGCCACCCGAGCTCGGCGAGGACCGTGCCGATCTCGTCGTAGACGGCGTGGACAAGCCGGACCCGCTCGGGCGCGAGCGCACCCAGCCGCTCGCCGCTGTGCGCTAAAGCGTCAAGATCGCGGTCGAGACCGACGACGCGGACTTCAGGGAAAGCGGCGAGCAGGGCGGCGGCGTGCCCGCCCAGCCCCACCGTCGCGTCCACCACCACGGCTCCCGGCGTGCTCAGGACAGGGGCCAACAGTTCCAGCACACGATCGGTCAGCACGGGTGTGTGCGTGGCGTTCAGTGCTGAGCCTCCCTCGACCGCTCGTGGACCTCGTCTTCAGAATGTGCTGACGGGCTCGTCCGGTGCGGCGGCATCTCGGCAAAGGCATGCGGGTACCGCCGATGCGGCGGGAGCGCCGGGCATGGCCAGCCCTGCATGCTCCCCACCGCGCCGGCCGCCGGGGAAGGGGCGGCCGGAGGGACGGGTGCGAGCGTAGGCCGGAACACGTGGGCCGGACATCCGGATCGCGAGATCCCAGGGCAGCTCAGATGACTCCGGGCAGGACCTCCTCGGACAGCTCGGCGAAGCTCTCCTCCTGGCCTTCCAGGTAGGCCTGCCAGCGTTGGGCGTCCCAGATCTCGACCCGGGTGTTCGCCCCGTTGACCACGCAGTCGCGCGTCAACCCTGCGTAGGTGCGCAGCGGGGCGGGAATGGTGATCCGCCCCTGCCGGTCCGGCACGTCATCGGCAGCCGAGGAGAAGAACACTCGGCTGTAGTCACGCAGCGCCTTCGCCGTGACCGGGGCGGTGCGCAGGGACTCGCTGATCCGGGTGAACTCCGCCATCGGAAAGACGTACAGGCATCGTTCCTGCCCCTTAGTGATCACAAGCCCCCCCTCCAACTCGTCACGGAACTTCGCGGGCAGGGTCAGCCGCCCCTTGTCATCCAGCCGCGGCGCGTGGCTGCCGAGAAACACCGGCAACCTCCCCGCCACTGCCAGGAAGACAGCGCCAGGTCACCCCGCGATG
>NZ_CADCWT010000015.1 GCF_902806485.1 Candidatus Frankia alpina
CCGCCGCCGTGACCGGTGACGTCCTGGACCTGCTGCTGGGCTGTCACACCCGCTCCTTTCGCGCTGCGCGATTCCCCGTCAGCCGGGGTGGACCCGGCCGGTGCCTTTCGGCCCCGGTGTCGCGTCGGGATCCCTGCTCGTGGGTCTTGGTGTTCCGTGAAGACGCTGTCCGAGAGCGACAACGGTCCTCGAGGGCGTCTGATTCCATCCCGTGCTCGCCGGTGCTGGGCAACCGCAGATCATCGATGTCGATGTCACGCTACCCGCGTAGGGTGGTCGCGCTGTACCACAATGCTGCGGAGGCGCTGATGATGCCGCAGTGCGCGTCGACGATGAGCACCCGCGCGGCCGTCGGCTGCACGGGGATGGACAACACGACCAGCAACGCCGGCTGGCTGTCATACCGGACGCGATCAACCGCGAGGATGTCCCCGCCTGACTGGGCGATCAGGCTCTGGTAGCAGGTGCGCAGATCGGGGTTGTCCAGCAGCGCACGCAGCCGTTGACCCGCCGCGGCCTGCGGTGCCGTCACGACGAACCCAGGCTGGCGCGCGGCGGCCGGAGCGACCGCCTGGAACGGCGGGCCATCCGCCGACGTCGCCGACACCACGGCCCCCCGCTCCGCGATGGTCCCCGCCGGTCCGGTCAGCTGTAGGGGCAGCGTGACCGAACCCGCGATCTGGCCCGTGAGCAGCTCCCTGCTGTGCTGGCCGACGTCGGCAGGGTCGAGGTTCGCCCGCGAGTCCGCCATCATCGTCAGCCTGGTCGGCCCGGCCTGCGAGGTCGCGGCGGCGCCGGCCGAATCCCGGCCCAGCGCGACGCTCGCCGTCGCGACCGGATGGTCGGCGTCCACCACCCGCAGGCCGTAGAAGGCGAGGACGGCAGCGCCGAAGGCGAGGAACGCCGCGCAGACCGCCGCGATCGACACCCAGTCCCATCGCGGGGCCGATGACGCGCCCGACGCCAACCGCTGCTCGCCGCGGGCCCCGGGCCGCCGGGCCGGGCCGGGCCGGACCGGGCCCCGGACGGGGCGAATCCCCCGACCGCGAGCGTCGCAGGGAGGCCGCCGACCGCCGCGGCCGCCAAGGCCGGCGCCGTCCTGGGCGCCGCCGTGGTCGGTCTCGGTCTGATGAGCGCCGGTCTGATGAGCGTCGGCGGACGGCGGGGCCGCCGGGACGACGGGGGATCGGCCCGCGTCGGGGACCGGGGATTGTGCGGGAGCGTCGGTGGCGGTCGCATCGGAGCCGGGCCGGGCGGTGGGATCGTGCTCCGGGCGGGGGCGCGGCGGAATGCTGGCAGCCAGCGCCGCCTGGATGCGCTCGGCCACATCGCCCGGCATCGTCATCGCGGCCAGCCGGGACAGGTCGGCGCGGACCCTGCGAAGCGCGGCGACCGACTCGCGGCACACCGGGCAGGTCTCAACGTGGTCGCGGGTCGAGCGGGTAACTGGCTCGCCACCGGCGACGGCGTCGAGCTGCTCCACGTCGGGATGCTGGTCGTGCCCGCGGGACCGGCGGCCGAGCGGGAACGCGGAACGCGTGTCCGTGGGTCGGTGACGTTCGCCTGTCGGGTCAGTCGCCATTGCTGATCACCTCCTCCGGCAGGTTCGGGCACCCTGGGGCCGCTTGGCGGGGACCGCGACCGGCGGACCGACTGCGGGCGTCCGGTGGCCACCGCATCGTGGTGTCCTACTTCTGAGACGGTGGGCGGCGCTCAGGGGTTCCCAGGCGATGGGTGACCGAAGACCATGGCGAGGTTCGTCCGTTCCCGCGAACAGCGTCTTTTCCCCGTGCCGGCAGGCATATCGACCAGCCGCGCACTGTCCGCGAGGGGCGGTCCGGGGACGTCGGCCAGCACCACGGCCGTGCGGAACATCAGGACCGGAAGGTGATCTCCGCGATCGAGCCGCGGTACTGCCCGTCGTCGTCGAGCGGCAGGGAGGTCAGCCATACCACCCAGTACTGGGCCGGGGTCAGGTCGGAGGGCATGGGAATGGTCACCTGCCCCTGGGCATCGGGCTTCGGCACGACAACCGGGTAACCGTCGATCGTGCTGGCCGGTGAAGCCCCGCTGCGCAGCTCGAAGGAGACCGGAGCCTTGCTCCCGATCTGCACGGTCACCGAGGTGGGAGTGATCGGCTGGCCGAAGTTCAGTCGCAGGCCGAGGCCGGTCTTGAGGCTGCCGAAACGGGCGCTGCGGTAGCTCTCGGTGGTCCATTCCGTGGCCGGGTTGCCGTCGATTGCCTTGCCGACATCGGCCGGCTTCTCCGTCTTGGCGGGGTCGTCGCGGTCGTAGGGATCGAAGGAGTCGATGCCCGTGGGCTTCAGCACGTTCCCGGACGGGTTGACCTGGTTGGTGGCCGCCGGGGAGGGCTTGGCGTTGTCGTCGTCCCCGGAGCCGCGCAGCGCGAACACGGCCACGACCGCGACGACGATGACGACCACGACAAGCGCGATCCACGGCAGCACCCGGCCGAGCGACGGGCCGGACCCGCCGCGCCCACGCCCTGGGGCGTCGCGATAGCGGTCCGCCGGCGGATAGCCGCCGGCACCGGCGGGGTAGCCCCGGTCGTCCCGGCCCTGGCCGTCCCGCCGATCGTCGCGGCTCCGGGCGTCGTACCCGCCGCGCGTGTCGAATCCGCCGCGGCCGTATCCGGTGTCGCCGCCGCGCGGCCCGCTGGCTCGGTCGACGCGGGTGTCGTAGCGGTCGTCGCGGCCGGCGGGAGCGGGGCCGGGATAGCCGGCGGTGTCCGTGTAGCGGCCCTGCTCGGGGTAGTCGGAGGAGGCGAAACCGTCCACCTCCATCGCCTCGGTGTTGGGCGGGGCCTCGCCGAGGCTCATCAGGCCGGTGTCGAGCACGGCGTCGACGGGGCTGATCGACTCCAGCTCCTCGACGAGCTCGGCCGCGGTGGTGATGGGCGCGCCGGCCCGCTCGTCGCCGAGGGTAGCCATGGTGATGGCGTCCAGGTCGCGGGGCACGGACGAGGTGACCTGCCGGGGGCTGCGCAGCCGCCCGCCGGAGGTCGGCGCGGTGGGTAGCCCGCGGTCCCCGTCGAGCGGCCAGTGGCCGGTGAGCCCCGCGTACAGCAGGCCGCCGAGTGCCCGCAGGTCGGCGGCGGTACCGTCCTCGTCGCCCACCACCTTCGTGGCCTCGGCATCCTCGCCCGTCTCGGCGCCGGCGGAGCCGGCGAGTTCCCCTGGTGTCCCGGAGCGCTCCAGCTCGGCGAGCACGCCGCCGATCTCCAGATCAATGATCTTCACGGTGCCGTGGCCGGAGACGATGACGTCGCCGGGGTTCAGGTCGCCATGATGGATGCCCCGCTCGTGGGCCGCGGCGATGACCCGGGCCGCGGCGAGGACCACGGCGCCGGCCTGCTCGGGGCGCAGCGCCCCCTGCGCCGCGAGTTGGCGCAGGGTCTTGCCGTCGACCCACTCGGAGACGACGTAGGAGATGCGCCGCGAACCGGCCGTCGTCGTCGTGGCGTCGTAGGTGGAGGCGGCACCCGGATGCACGAGCCGGCCGGAGTTGATGGCCGCGGCGAGCAGACGCCGGGCGGCCTGTTCCTGGTTCGGGTCCGCGGCGGGGGCGCCGTTGTCGCCCGGGTTCACCGGGCCGTGTTCGACGATGCGCACCGCGACCGGCCGGGCGAGCACCTTGTCGTCGCCGCGCCAGAGGGTGACCGGCCCGCGGCTGGTGAGCGCGGAAAGCAGGCGGTAACGGCGATCGAGGACGGTTTCGGCGAGCGCTGCGGTGCCGGCGGGGGTCGACGGGTTCCGGGCTGCGGAGGCGGTCGGTGTCACGTCGTTGTCGACGTCCTCAGCCTGCGGTCGGTTGCTTCCGTCGACCACAGCGCCTCCGTCGTCCACGGGCCCGACGTGGACGATCCGCCGTCGGGCTTGCCTATCTCACCCGGGCAGGGGTCCGCCCAGTGTGCCGTGACCGTGGGCGGAGACCCCGGAATCCTTCGTCGCCCGGAACTTGTCGCCACGGTGAACAACGTGACGAGCGGAGGCTGCGCCTGGTTCACCGGCGACGTTGGGCGGGGCCCGCGCACAGCGTGTCCAGTGTACGAGGAGGCGCGGAGGATCTCGCGAATGTCTTGGGACAACCCGCCCTTGTGTACCGGCTGTGACGACGCCCGACTGGTCGTCTCCGACCAACCTCCGGGGCCCTCGGTTCGACCACCTCCCGACCGCGCCCGGCCGTACCCGGCTGCGCCCGCTGCAAGGACGAGAAGGGCGTTTTCGTCAGTCATGATGGTCCGCTCGGCTGGGCAGCGAAGCAGGTGATGTGGCCCGCCGAGCTGCGATGAACCCTCGGCGTATCGCTACGTATTAGTAGAGTGATCCTTTCGGTGTTCCTCAACTACACCGTGTTGTAGCGACGGATGGCTCGACAGGCCCTCTCGACCCCACGTACACCGCGCGTACACCCCACATCACGAGAACACGCCGCACGCGGATTTCGGCGGGGGCGGTTCAGCGTCGCCGCGGTGGTCGGCCTGTCCGGCGCGTCCCGGCCGCGGGTCCCGACCGGTCGTCCGGACCTTCCCGCCGCGGCGGTGTGGCGGCGCGGGCCGTCCGCGACGACGGTTCCCGGCGGGCCGTGCGCCCGGTCTGCCGGGTCCGCCCGGTCGGTGCCGGCGATGAGGCCGGGCCGCCGGGCTTACCCCGGCCGCGCCGGCGGCGCAGGCGACCACCGAGGCGGCTGTTGACCACCTTGATCAGAGCGTTGACCTCGTAAATGCTCATCCGTTTGGCGACCGCGATGAACAGCGCGCCGCCCACGACGGCCGCGATGACCACCGCGACCCCGGAGCTGAGCCAGCCCGTCCCGATCACCGACCGGATTCCCCGGGCCAGCAGGGACGCGATGACGGCGCCGAAGCCCGCGGCGACCGCGACCTGAGTGATCACCCGGGCGGTGCGGTTGCCGTCGACGCCGCCCAGCCGCCGGCGCAGCAGGATCGTCGTGACCGCGAGCCCGACCAGGTAGGCGAAGGCGAAGGCGAGCGCCAGCGCCGGCGCGCGATGCTGCTCGGGTACCAGCACGGTGAGCACCGCCGCGCCCAGCACGTTCACCGCGACGACGCCCATGTTGGTCAGCGCCGGCGTCCGGCTGTCCTGGTAGGCGTAGAACGCCCGCAACTGCACCTGGAACAGCGAGAACGGCACCAGGGCCAGCGCGAAGGCGCTGAGCGTGTCGCCGATGACCACCGCGTCGTGGTAGTCGACCGCACCGTGGTGGAAAACCGCGACGGCGATCGGCCGTCCCAGGGCGAGCAGGAACAACGCGGCCGGCACGATCGCCGTCACGGCGACCCGGGTCGCCGTGGAGATGTCGGCCCGGACCAGGTCCCGGCGGCCCTGGGCGGCGTGCCCGCTCATCCTCGGCAGCAGCGCCGTGATCACCGAGACGCCGATGATCGCGTAAGGGAGCTGGAAGATCTGGTAGCCGTAAGTGTAGATCGTGTACGCGGTCGTCGCCGTCGACAGGTTGACGATCACCAGATAGCCGGCCTGGCTGACGATGACGAACAGCAGCGTCCAGCCGGCCAGCCGGGCCGCCGAGCGCAGTTCCGGATGGCGCAGGTCCAGCCGCGGGCGGTACCGGAAGCCGACTTTGCGCAGCGATGGCAGCAGGGCGAGCGTCATGACCACGACGCCCAGCGTCGTCCCACCGGCGAGCACGGTGATCTGCGTATCGGTGATGGCCTTCGGCCCGTCCACCCCGGGTGGGTGCGGTCCCGACACGATGTAGACGAAGGCCACGCAGGTGGCGATGACCAGCAGATTGTTCAGGATCGGCGCGAACATGGGCGCGGCGAAGGACTGTCTGACGTTCAGGATCGCGCCGATCGTCGCGCCCACCCCGTAGAAGATGATCTGCGGGAGGAACCAGCGCAGCATCTCGGTGCCCAGGGCCTGCTCCGCCGGCCCCGCATCCAGGTAGGCGTTGATGATCCAGGGGGCGACCAGCATGCCGACCGCCACCGCCACGCCGAGCCCGAGGATCATGATGGTCAGCAGGGAGGAGGCGAAGCCGTCCCCGCCGTCCGGGTCCTCCTTCGCGGCGCGCACCATGACCGGCACGACAACGCTGGTCAGGATCCCTCCGAGGAGCAGGTCGTAGAGGATGTTGGGGGTGGTGTTGGCGACGTTGTAGGCGTCGCCGACCGTGCCGGTTCCGATCGCGGCGGCGATCGCGACCGTGCGCAGGAAGCCGGACGCCCGGGAAACGATCGTGCCGATCGCCATGATCCCGCTGGCCTGCCCGAGGCTTGGGCCGGCCTTCGCCGCCCCCGCCTTCCCTCGACGGGCGGTCGTGGGCTTCGCGGCTGCCGGCTTCGCGAGCGCGGTGGTGGCCGCCGCGTCGTCGGGGCGTGGGGCCCGTCGAGTCGCC
Organism: Candidatus Frankia alpina; assembly: GCF_902806485.1. GTDB lineage: Bacteria > Actinomycetota > Actinomycetes > Frankiales > Frankiaceae > Frankia > Frankia alpina. The sequence continues at coordinate 6,403 of NZ_CADCWT010000015.1, forward strand.
GAGGCGCGCTGGCCCGTCCGTCCGCCCGTCTCGCGGGGGGCCGGCTGCCGAGGTCTGGCGGCGCGAACGTCTCTGAGGCCGCTGCCGTCCCGCAAGCCGCTGCCGTCCCCCCGGTCCCGGCCGTCTCCGACATCGCTGACTGCTCGCGGGTCGGCTTCCGCATCGTCTCGCCAACCGCTGGCGGCGCCGCCGCGGCCAGCGCCGTAGCGACGGTCACCGCGGGCGTCGGGGGGCAGAGTGGTGTCCCGTCCGCGCGAAGACTGTCGTGACTCCGGGGGGATGCGCCGGACGTTGCTGCGTGGAAGCGCCACCGTCGGCCGGGACTCGCCGAGAGACGGCCGACGCCGCTCGCCGGCGAGGCGCCGGGGGCGGTCGGCGGTATCCGGCTGCTGGTCCCGTGCCCCGTGCCCGCCGGAGTCCGGACCGACGGCACCCGGACCGGTGGCACCCGGACCAGTGGGCCAGCCGGGTCTGTCCTGCGGCCGTGGCCCGGACGTCGGGTCTACCGACCTTGGCGGGCTGGGCGGCTTGGGCAGCCTGGTGGTGCGTGCCCCGTCGTTCGGCGGCGCGGGCTGAGCCCGGCCACGGGCTGCGGAGCCGGGACTGCCCTCGGACGGCGGCGGCACGTTGGGCGGCGGCGGGGGGGTCCGCGACGACGCCGGCAGCTTCCGGGTCGCCTCCGGAGCCGGGCCCCGCGGTGCGCCGGGTGGCGGGATCGAGCGCGGTGCGGCGCCGTCGCGTGGGTCGGCCCATCGGTCGTCGCTGGTCTGGGGCGTGCCGTACGGCCCGGCCTGGTCGTGGTCGGCGAACCGGTGCTCGGGGTAGGCCGCCCGCCGGGCTTGCTCCGCATGCTGCCCATCCACATCCGCGTACGGATCGCCCCGATGGCGGTAACCGTCGTCGCGGCCCCCGAACTCATCGTCCGGATTCCCGGGCTGACCGCCGGGACCGGGATACCGATCGTCCGGAGCGAAATACCGCTGGTCGTGGTTCAGGTACCGCTCGTCGAGATGCCGCTCGGCGGGATTCGGATAGGAACGGTCCCCATCCGGATAGGAATGGTCGGGTTCCGCGTACGGCCGGCCGGAATCCCGGTACCGCGGCTGGTCCTGGGCGGGGTATGACCAGTCCGCGTGGGGCTGATCGGAAGCGTGGGGCCGATCGGGATCTGCCCCCGGCCGGTTGGGATCGCCGGGCCACTCGTCGGCCAGGCGGTCCGGGTCGCCGGCGGCGTCTCGCCGCGGATCGTGACCATGATCGCCACGTCCTCCTCGGGGCCCGGTGCCGCCTCGGCGGTGCCGGGGGCCCGAGCCGCCCTCCCCCTCGACGGGGGTCACGGGCCGCTCCGTCGCCGGCGGGTCGGTACCTGATCGGTGGCCGCCTCCCGCCCCGGGTCGGCGTCTTGCGCCGTGCCCTGGCCGGGGTCCTGCCGCGGGTCCGGGTCCCGGTGTTGGCCGAGGTCCAGGCTGGGCCCGGGGTCCAGGCCGTGGGCGGCGGGCGGGACGCCCTTCCCGCGACGCGCGACGTACGAGAGGTCGGCGGTCGGGGCGCCCGTCGACCACCCGGAGGAAACTGCGGCGGGCGCCCGCCAGACGGCCGGCGGGTCGGCGTCGGCCAAGCTCCCCAGGTGACCCGGCAGCGCCGCACCGCTGACCGTGGCTGCACCGCCGCCACTCGGCTCGGGGGCGCCGCTGGTGGCGTTGGCGGTCCGCCGTGCGCCCGGCCGCAGCCGGCGAGCGAGGCGCACCACGACGGCCAGCAGCAGCACGCTGACGGCGCCGATGGTGATGGCGGTGGCGATGGCGCCGTAGACGGTGGACCGCACGAGCACCCGGGTCGGGGGATCGGTCGAGAGCGCCTGGCCGCTGAGGTTGAGCCGGCGGATCTCCAGCGGGAAGGTCCCCGCGCCCTCGGCGTCCACCTCTATCTCGATCTGGGCTTTCTGCCCCGGCGGGAGGATGCGGGTCTGACGGACCGGTGAGCGCAGGCGGGAGTGGCTGGTCGACGAGAAGGCGAGCACGACGGTGACCTCGAAGTCCGTGTTGTTCTCGAGCGTGATCGGCACCAGCCCGTGCTTGCTCGTCAGGTTGACGCTGCGGGAGGCCACCACCTGAATGCCGTTGCGGATCGCGGACACGCCCCCATCCACCTGCTGGCTCAACGACACACCGTCGACCATGCGTTCTCCGCGCCAGGCGACGGAGGTCGCTGTGACAAGTGCGTTGTACATCGGGTCGACGACCCGGCAGGTGGGGGTGGCCTTCGGCGGCGGGCAGAGCACCGGTCCCAGTGCCAGCGCCTCGTCGCGGACGCCCGTGACCGCGTCGAGGTAGCTGCTGGGCAGCTCCCGCGCCTGGGCGTCGGCGGGGTAGACGAGCGTGCCGCGCGGGGCGGTGGGCAGGTACTGGCTGGTGAGCTCGCCGAGCGGGGCGGAGGTGGAGTAGTCGCTGTCGACCGCGCCGAGCACCTGCTCGGCCCAGCCGATCGGCGGGTCCCAGTCCCGCGGCAGCGCGAGGACCTGGGCCCGCGGCTGATCGGGCAGTTCCGCGGCGATCATGGCGAGTTCGGCCCGGAAACGCGACAGGACCGTCCCGGCGCCGGGGCCGTTCGCGGCCTGGCGGTAGGAGGTGGCGATCTCGGCGAGGCGGTGGTCGGCCCGCAGGGCCCGGATCGGGCCGGCCGACGTCGGCAGGTCGACGGCCGCCGACGGGGTGTAGGTGACGGCGCGCGACGGGGGGAGCAGCCGGTCGTCGAGCAGCACGGTCTGGACCTTCAATTGACGCAGCACGTCCACGGTGGCGGTGTCGGCAAGCCCGTCGACGGGGTAGGCGATGGTGCCCGTCTGCTGCGGGTCTCGTTTCAACAGGTCGTGCAGCACGACCAGCCCAGTGTTGACGGCGTAGCTCACCGTGTCCAGCTTCTGGGCGTGGACCAGGGCGGCCAGGTCGGCGTCGCCGTAGGGCAGGGCGATGACCGCGCCGCCCGCGTCGGCGAAGTGCATGATGCCGCTCAGGAACTGGGCGGCATCGGGGTTCACCGGTTCCTTCACCCCGTCCACACCGCCGCCGGGACTGGCGTACCGGTAGCCGCCCTGTTGCGTCATGCGTAGCAGCGCCTGCACCAGCGTCGGGTCGACAGCGAGGGTGACCGTGGGCCGGCCCTCGTCGGCGGTGACGGTCGACCGGGCCGTGTCGAGCAGCCGGTACAGCCTTCCGCCGGGCTTCACCTCCTTGGCGAGCTCGTTGTCGGTCAGCAGGCTGTCCGAGCGCAGGCGGGGCTGGTCGGCGAGGGGCAGGACCACCGCCACCGGGGTCTGCTGCTGCTGGCCGGACGAACGGACCAGGAAGGTGTACGCCGCGCCGATCGCGGCGTCCTTCGGCTGCCCGCCGACGGAGCCGTAGACCCGGACCCGTAGGGGAAAGACGCCGCCCCTCGCCGGTGGCGCCGACGTACCGAGATCCCCCTCGATCAGGAAGGGGACCGGGGCCGCGCCCCGGATCGGCGGATTGGCCAGCGGCTGCTCTCCCCCGCCGCCGGTGCGGGAGAGGTTGTGGTAAGGCCGGTTACGGGCTGTGGCGATGTCCTTGGCCAGGTTCTCGAGCTCCTTGCGGGAGCCCACCGGCGTGGAGCCGATCTCCAGACTTATCCGCAGGTCGGTGAGGGGCTGGGGCACCGAGGTGGACAGCGTCCCCTGCACGGACACGACGGACGAGCCGGCTGCCGGCGCCTGCACCTCGGTCAGCGAGACGGCCACCGGGTTACCCGAGCTGGTGGACGACGCCACCGTTACCGGCGAAGAAAATAGTGGATTGCCCGGTTCGTCTGTGGATGAAGCTGTGGAAGACCGTGGTGTTCCTGTGGATGAATCTGGTCGGGCGCTCCGTTCCACCAGACCGCCGCGGATCGTCGCGCCCGCCGCGGAGCCGCCGGCCACCGGGATGACGAGGGCGAGCAGCATCACGGTGGCGAGTCGGACCGGCCAACGGCGGCCGCCGGACCCCCCGCGCAGCCGCCCATGCCGGTGCGGCGCCCTCATGCGCTCGCGGCCAGCACGACGGGCACCTCGTCGAGCAGGCGCTGCTCGTCGGCGTAGGCGAGGCGCGCGGCGACCTCGGCCAGCGGGACCCAGGCCACGGCATCGACCTCGAGGTCGGCGTCCGACAGCGAGCCGACGCTGCGTAGCAGCAGGAAGTGGTGCACCGTCTTGTGGATGCGTGCCCCCCCGGCGACGAACCAGAAGTCGATGGTGCCCAACCGGCCCAGGACGGAACCGGTCAGCCCGGTCTCCTCACCGACCTCACGCACAGCGGCCTGCTCGGTGGTCTCACCGGCCTCGACGTGCCCCTTGGGCAGCAGCCACAACAGCCTCCCATGGCGATCCCGGCGGGCGATGAGCACGGCGGAGGCATCCGTGGAGCACTGGTCGAGAATGAGGCCGCCCGCCGAGGTCTCCTCCACCCGGGGCAGCAGCGCGCGCCCGGCGGAGGAGGTCGACGGCGGCATGGATTGATCGTACGAGGCTCGGGTCCTCTGGCCGGCCCGCGTGGCTGGAACGCCCCGGTTGTGCCTGTCGATCCCGGCGGCGAGATCCGCACCGCCGCGGCCGCGATGTGATCGCCCCCGGCCCGTCCGGGTGCCGGTTCACCGCGCCGAACCCCGTAACCTGAAGGTGTGTCAGTGATCAGTCTGGACAACCCGCGCGACTCGGCCGAACGGGTGGTGAGTGAGCTGCTCAGGGTGCCGCCGGCCGCGGACGAGCTCGGTCGCGTCTTCGCCGCACACGGTCACCTGCTCCACCTCGTCGGTGGCTCGGTCCGCGACGCCCTGCTCGGCCGGCCCGCCACCGGTGCCCCGGCCGACCTCGACTTCGCCACGGACGCCCGGCCCGAGCGGGTCCTGGAGATCACTCGGGGCTGGGCGGAGGCCACCTGGGAGGCGGGGATCGCCTTCGGCACGATCGGGCTCGCCCGGCGCGGCCTGCGCTTCGAGATCACCACGTACCGTAGCGAGGCGTACGACCGGCAGTCCCGCAACCCCGCGGTCACCTACGGCGACAGCCTGGAGGCGGACCTGTCCCGCCGGGACTTCACCGTCAACGCGATGGCGGTGTCCGTCCCGGGCCACGACTTCGTCGACCTGTTCGGCGGGATGGCCGATCTCGCCCGTGGCGTGCTGCGTACTCCGGCGAGGCCGGAGGCGTCCTTCGACGACGACCCGCTGCGCATCCTGCGCGCCGCCCGGTTCGAGGCGGCCCTGGGGCTGACCCCGGTGCCCGAGCTGGTCGAGGCGATGCGCTCGCGGGCCGAGCGGCTCGCGATCGTCTCCCCCGAGCGCATCCGGGACGAGCTGCGCAAGCTCATCGGCGCCCCCGACCCGGTGGCGGGCCTCGAGCGGCTCGTCGAGATCGGCGTCGCCGAGATGGTGCTGCCCGAGGTGGCGGCGATGCGGATGGAGATCGACGAGCACCACCAGCACAAGGACGTCTACGCGCACACCATGACCGTGCTGCGCCAGGCGATGGCACTGGAGGAGCCGGGCGCGCCCGACGAGGTGCTGCGCTGGGCGGCGCTGCTGCACGACATCGGCAAGCCGCGCACCCGGCGGCACGTCCCGGGCGGGCGGGTCTCGTTCCACCACCACGAGGTCGTCGGCCGGGACATGGCACGGCGCCGGCTGGCCGCGCTGCACTTCCCCAAGGACGTCACGGAAGCCATCTGCCAGCTCGTCTACCTGCACCTGCGCTTCCACGGCTACGGCGACGGGGAGTGGACGGACGCGGCCGTGCGTCGCTATGTGCACGACGCCGGGCCCCAGCTGACCCGGCTCAACAAGCTCGTCCGCTCCGACTGCACCACCCGCAACCGGCGCAAGGCGGCGGCGCTGTCGCGTACCTACGACTCGCTGGAGGAGCGGATCGCCGACCTCGCCGCGCGTGAGGAGATCGCGTCGATCCGGCCGGAGCTGTCCGGCGACGACATCATGGCGCTGCTCGGGCTCGCCCCGTCTCGCCTGGTGGGCCAGGCCCGCGCGCACATGATGGAGCTCCGCTTCGAGCGTGGCATCGTCGGGCGGGAGGAGGCCGAGGCCGAGCTGTTCCGGTGGGCCCGCGAGCACGAGGTGCCGATCCCCGGCGAGTGACCCGGCCGGCCGCGGCGGGTCAGCCGCGGGTCCCGGCCGGCCCCGCCGAGATGATCGGGTTGATCCGGTCGGCCGGGTCGGCCGGGCTGCTGGGCGGGGGAACGGTCCCGTGCTGCTGCGGTGGCCCGTCGCCCACGCCGCGGATCACCCGGTCCTCGGGATGGCGGCGGGCGGCCCGGTAGTATCCCAGCCCGGCCAGCGCGTAGCCCACGCCGGCGATGATGACCACCGCGGCCGAGCGGGCGTCGTCGGGGAGGATCAGGGCGGCGATCGCCGCCGCCGACACGAAGGCGACGTTGAACAGCAGGTCGTAGAGCGAGAAGGCGCGGCCGCGGTAGGCGTCGTCGGTCTGCTCCTGGACGATGGTGTCCACGCAGATCTTGCTGGCCTGGGCGGAGAAGCCCAGCAGCGCGCCGGCGACGATGAACAGGGGAGAGGCGAAGGGCAGCCCCAGCACCACCTCGACGACGCCCCCGAAGACCAGGACCACCGTGATCCAGCTCGACTTCGGCATCCGCTGGGTGACGCGTGGAGTGACGACGGCGGCGGTGATGGTGCCGACCCCGCTGGCGGTCACGACCGCGGCGAGGCCTGTCAGGCCGCCCTCGCTGCCGGTGAAGTAGTTGCGGTACAGCAGCACCGTCATCACGAGGACCAGCCCGTAGGCGGCCCGGGACGTGGTCAGCGCGATGAGCGCCCGGCGGGCCGGGCCGTGGCCGGCGAGGTAACGGGCGCCGTCAACCATGTCGGCGACGACCCCGGTGGCCTGCCGCCAGGCTCCCTGCCAGGGCACGGCGACCACGGGGCCGAAGTCGGCCCGGCCGGAGCGCGTCGCCGTCACCATCGCCAGCAGGTAGGCAAGGGCCGCCAGGCCCGCGACGAGGGCCACCGTACGGTCGTCGCCGCCGACGAGGCCCCGCACGCCGCTGCCGAGGCCGGCGCCGAGCAGGGTCGCGACGGTGCCGGAGGTGACCGACAGGGCGTTTGCGGTGACGAGGCGGTCGACGTCGACGACGACGGGCAGCCCGGCGGACAGCGCTGCCAGGACGAAACGGTTCACGCTCACTGACGCGAGCGCCACCGCGTAGAAGTCGGCGCCGGTGCGCCCGGCGGCGATGAGCACCACCAGGATGGCCATGAGCACCATCCGCACGAGCGAGCTGACCACCAGCACCCGCTGGCGGGACACCCGGTCGAGCACGATGCCCGCGAACGGGCCGATCACGCTGAACGGCAACACCACGATCGCCAGCGACGAGGCCAGCGCCCCCGCGGACGTCGCGCGCTCGGGGGAGAACAGTACGTAGCTGACGAGGCTCGCCTGGAAGACGCCGTCGGCGGCCTGGGAGGTGAGCCGGGCCGCGTACAGCATCCGGAACCCGCGGCCGCTGAGCAGCTCGTGGAGGTTAGCGGACCATGCCACGCCTGCCAGCGTAGGGCCCTCCGGCCCGCCTCGGATCACCGGTGGGCTCATGTGGGCCCATGCGCCGCGTGGCCGGGGCCTCATCGGGTTCGGTCGCCCCCTCCGGACGACCGAACCCGATGCCCGCATCCCCTACCCGGGGATGCGGGCATCGGCGCGCCGTCCGGGTCAGCGGCCTCGTTCAGCCCTCGTTGCGGATGAACGCCTCGACCTTGTCGCGGGCCTCGTTGTCGCGGTACTGCTCCGGCGGGGACTTCATGAAGTACGACGAGGCGGACAGGATCGGCCCGCCGACGCCCCGGTCCAGAGCAATCTTGGCGCAGCGCACCGCGTCGATGACCACGCCGGCGCTGTTGGGGGAGTCCCAGACCTCGAGCTTGTACTCCAGGTTCAGCGGTACGTCGCCGAACGCGCGGCCCTCCAGCCGGACGTAGGCCCACTTGCGGTCGTCGAGCCAGGCCACATAGTCCGACGGCCCGATGTGCACGTTGTCCTTGCCGAGGTCGTGGGAGATCTGGGAGGTCACGGCCTGGGTTTTGGAGATCTTCTTCGACTCCAGCCGGTCGCGCTCGAGCATGTTCTTGAAGTCCATGTTGCCGCCGACGTTGAGCTGCATCGTGCGGTCGAGGACCACGCCGCGGTCCTCGAAGAGCTTCGCCATCACCCGGTGGGTGATGGTGGCGCCGACCTGCGACTTGATGTCGTCGCCGACGATCGGCACGCCCGCGGCCCGGAACTTCTCGGCCCACTCGGGGACGCCGGCGATGAACACCGGCAGGCAGTTGATGAAGGCGACCCCGGCGTCGATGGCGCACTCGGCGTAGAACTTCGCGGCGTCCTCAGAGCCCACCGGCAGGTAGCAGACGAGCACGTCGGCCCGGGACTCCCGCAGGGTGGCGACGACGTCGATCGGCTCCTCGTCCGACTCCTCGATGGTCTCCCGGTAGTAGCGGCCGAGGCCGTCGAGGGTGTGGCCGCGGGAGACGGTGACGCCGAGTGGCGGCACGTCGGCGATCTTGATGGTGTTGTTCTCGCTGGCGACGATGGCCTCGGAGAGATCGCGACCGACCTTCTTGGCATCCACGTCGAACGCGGCGACGAACGTCAGGTCGGAGACGTGGTAATCGCCAAGCGTTACGTGCATCAGCCCGGGGACCTGCGCCGATGGGTCGGCGCCGCGGTAGTACTCGACCCCCTGGACCAGCGAGGCGGCGCAATTACCCACGCCGACAATGGCGACACGTACCGAACCCATGACGGTCTGCTCCTTAGCTGCGATTTCTATGGAAGTGGAAATTTCGGGCGAACGGCTCCGCCACGGTGCCACCCGCCCAGCCGACCGGCCGGGTGCGGGCGCCGCTACGCGGGGCCACTCACCGGCCGGCTGAAACCTCACCGCCGGGGTCATGGCCAGCCTCGGCCTGTGCGTTCCTGTTCCGGTTGCGCGCGTCGCCGTCGTTGCCGCCGTGCGTGCCGTCGAGGTAGCTGCCGCGTCCGTCCCGCCGGGCTGTCCTGCCCGCACGGCGCCCCGTCCCGCCGCCACGAGCGGGAGAAGGAAGCGTGCCAGGCTCCGATCCTGTGGATGGCTCCGATCCTGTGGATGGAGCTGTGGACAACTCTGTGGATGCTGTGGACAACTGTGGTTCCGTGAGGCTGGCCGGGGCGCTGGCCCGCTCCGTCTCGATCAGCTCGTTGAGCCACCGGACCTCGCGTTCCACCGACTCGAGCCCGTGGCGCTGGAGCTCGAGCGTGTAGGAGTCGAACCGCTCGACGGTCCGGGTCAGGGCCGAACGGACCTTCTCCCTGCGCTCCTCGAGCCGGCCGCGGCGTCCCTCCAGGATGCGCAGGCGCACGGCGGCGTCCGTCTTCGCGAAGAAGGCGAACCGCACGCCGAACATCTCGTCCTCCCACGAGGACGGGCCACCCTCGCCGAGCAGGTCAGCGAGCTTCTCCTTGCCCTCGCCGGTCAGTGTGTAGACGACCCGACTGCGCCCACCGAGCCGGGTCGTCGCGCTGACGTCGTCCGCGGTGACGTATCCGCCGTCCGCGAGACGGCGCAGGCAGGGGTAGAGCGAGCCATAGCTGAACCGGTGGAAGGCGCCGAGGAGCGCGGCGAGCCGCTTGCGCAGTTCGTAACCGTGCATCGGGCTCTCGGAGAGTAGGGCGAGAACCGCCAGTTCCAGCATGACCCACCCTCCTCGGCCGTGCCCGCGATGGCGGGCGTGATCACCCCACGGTCCGTCGCGTCGTGGTGCGGCGCTCCCGGCGGTGTCGAGTGCATATCTCTGTGTCGAGCGCATATCTGTCGCTCCGACATATCGAAGCGATACATCGAGGATAGACGTCTCGGGACGAGCGCCGCAACCAGGAATGGCTATCCGGCGACCAGAAGATGACAGAACGACACTTCCACCTCCGGGCGCGGTCGCGGCGCGGCCCCGCCGGGTGGCCGTGCCGGATCGGTGCCGATCGGTCGGCTACGGTCACGCCGCAGCCGCTGGCGGGCCTGGAAACTGCCTGCTCGCAGGGAAGATCGGGGTTCGATCCGGCGGCGGAGCACCCGTCCGCGGGATCGGGTCAAGGTCGACGGTGCCCACCCGGTGACCTGGCCACGGGTAGGGGCGGCATCACAGTGTCATCCGGCTCACAGTGAGCGCGGGGCCCGGTTCCGGGGGATGCGTGGCGGTGCCGTCCGGGCGGAGTCGGTCCGGTGGGCATCCGTCCGGACCATCTGCCTGGAACACCCGCGCGGCGTAACGTTGAGGCATGCGTCCGCGGTCGGTAATCGACTACGCGCTCGCCCGCCGGGGGGTGCTTGCGGATCTCCACGCGGGTCGCGTGTCGTCAGCTTGACGTCTGCGACGCGCATCCGTACCTGCTGCGGGCGGCCAAGTACCACGGCGAGCCGACCAGCAAGCGTTGCCCGGTCTGCCGCGGCGGCGATCCGCTCATCCACGTCACGTACACCTACGGTGACGAGCTCGGCGAAAGCTCCGGCCGCGCGCGGGCGACAAAGGACCTTCCGGCGCTCGCGGCGAGGTACGGCGAGCTGCGGGTCTACGTCGTCGAGGTGTGCCGCCCGCCCGTGCGGGTGGAACCACCTGATCACCTCCTATGTGATCGGCACCGGCGAGCCGAGGGCCAAGCGCCACCACCGCCGTAGCGCAGTCGACACCTGAACTCGTCGGCCCAGCACAGCGCCGCAGTCCGCGCGGTCGCCCGTGGCGCCGGTGACGGTCGGCGGGCGCCCTGCGCGTGCGGGCGGAATCTGGCGTGAGATCCTGGTCTGCCATGTGGGTTTCGCGGCGGGTCCAGGCGTGGCACCAGCCACGGGTGGGGCCATGTCGTGCCCCTTTCGGGGTGAGCCCGGCGGGTGGCCCGATCCTGCGTGGTCGGCCGGGTCCCACTCGGGGTCTGCGGCCGCCGATGTCCACGCCGGCCGGGGTCCAGCGGGGCCGGGGCGGCGGGGATCGGACCTTCGGTAGCGGTTGGGGGTGCCGGCCCGTCCCCTGCGGCGGCCCGGTGACCGGGGAGTCCCAGAGCGACGGATGGAGCGGCTGGTGAGCTCTCCCTACGATCAGGGCGCCTATCGGGGCGGTCCTGGGTCGGACCCGACGAGGTCCGACCCCGGCCCGGTTCAGGGTGCGCCTCCCGATCGGACTAGGCACGATCGAACAGACCGAGTCGGCCCACCGGGTCGACCTGTCCCGCCTGCCTCGGCGGGTCGGGGTGGCCCGCCGGGGCCGGACGGTGCTGGCAGCGGTTCCGGCGGCGGCGCCTGTGCCGCCCTGGTGCCCCCGGCCGGCCGGCCGGCCGATGGACGGGGCGAACGCGCCGCGCTGGTTCCGCCCGCCGCAGCGGCCGGACCGCCTCCGTGCGGGGCGGTGCCCGTTCCTTCCGCTGATGCCGCGGGGCCCGCGCGGCGGCCGGATGGTGCCGATGCGGCGGCGATTCCCACCGCCGGCTGGGTGCCGGACCGCGGCTCGATCGATCGGCCCGGTGAGCGCGCCGCGCCGCCTGGTGTCGCCGCGGCTGACGACGGCTGGGGCAGCCGTCCGTCCTCCACCCGCGGCGCCTCCCCCGAGCGGGCCAGAGCCCCCCGGCGGGAGCCGCAGCGCGGGGGACCAGACCCGGCTGGGGAGAGCCCGCTGCCCGGTGGTGCGTCCGAGGGGTCCGTCGCCCGGGCCGGCATGCCCCGCGGGGCCGGTGCCGCCGGCGATCCTCGGGCGAGCCGCGATCCGGGCCCGGCCCGGGACCCGGGCTCCACCCGCGCGGTCGCGGGCGGGCCCTTCGTCCCCGTCGTGGATCCGGGCCCCGGTTCCCGAACCGACCAGGCATCCGCCGGCGGGGCCGGTACCGATCCGTGCCGTCGTGGCGACTGGGCGGCCGCCGAGGAACCCGTCGTCGGCGGCGGGCGGGGCCGAGACCGGGCCGGCGCCGTCGGCGCCAGGCGTGGCTCCGGCCCGGACCATCCGGACCGCCCCCCGCGGCCGACCGGGCCGGACCGGGCCGCGGGCGCCCCCCGGGGCCCGGCGGGGGTCAACACGCTTTATGACACCGTCGACCAGGCGGCGCTGCGCCGCGTCGACGTCCGGGAACGCACTGCCGACGCGACCGTCTACCACAAGGTGGCGCCGGAGCCGGCCGGGCGCGAGGGCGCGGATCGCGCGGGAATGACGGAGGTGACGCCGGTGCGCCGGGTCGCCGGGCGGCGACGTGATCGCCCCACCCAGGCGACCGAGCGGATGGCGCTGCGAGTCGGCAAGCGGGAGGCCGCCGAGGGGCGCAGCGGGCCGGGCCGGTCAGGGACTCGGCGTCCGTCCCCCGGGCGCACCGCACCGGGCCGCGCCGGACCCGAGCGCACCTCGCGGGCGGCGATGGGAGGCCCGGGCGGACCAGACGGCCCCGGCGGGCCGAGCGGGCCGGGCCGTGGCGGGCGCATCCCCCGCCCGGGCCAGGGCCGACGTGGTCCGATGTGGTGGCGTCGGCGGCCGCGCTGGCTGCGCCGGCTGGTGCTGGCCGGCATGTTCTCTTCGATCCTGCTGTTCGTCGCGGGTATCGCGGTCGTCTACGCGGCGACCCGAGTGCCGCTGCCCGGTGAGGTGAAGACCGACCAGACCTCGATCATCTTCTACGGGCCGCCGGCCGGGTCGAACCAGGGAACCGGCGACGAGCTCGTCCGTATCGGAACGGTGAACCGCACCGACGTGCCGCTGGCCCAGGTGTCCAAGGAAATGCAGCATGCGGTGCTCGCAGCCGAGGACAAAAACTTCTATCACGAGCCCGGGATTTCGCCGAAGGGCATCGCGCGGGCGGTCTACGTCAACGTGAGCGGCGGGGAGTTCCAGGGTGGTTCGACCATCACGCAGCAATACGCGAAGAACGCCTATCTGACCCAGGAGCGGACGTTCACCCGCAAGATGCGGGAGATCGTGCTCGCGGTCAAGCTGGACCAGAAGTACTCCAAGGATCAGATCCTGGGGTTCTATCTGAATACGATCTACTTCGGGCGCGGTGCCTACGGCATCGAGGCCGCGGCGAAGGCGTACTTCAACACGACGGCCGCGAATCTCACGGCGCAGCAGGGCGCGGTCATCGCGGGCCTGATTCGATCACCGAACTATCTTGACCCGACAAAGAATCCCGGGCCGGCGGCCAGTCGCTGGCATGACGTGGTCGCGACGATGGCCGCCGAGGGCTGGGCGCCGCCTTCGATCACCAGCGAGCAACCCCAGCCGGTCATCCTCAAGGCGGACGACCCCACCACCTCCTCCGCTCAGGTCGCGTACATACGCGACGAGGTGAAACGTGAGCTGATGGCGAACGGGATCACCGAGGATCAGATAAAACGCGGTGGCCTGCGCATCACCACCACGATCGACAAGGGTCGCCAGATGGCCGCTTTCAATGCGGTCAACAGCGTGCTGAGCACGGCGTACGCGGCGGTGCCGGATCTACGGACCGGCCTGTCAGCGGTGGAACCCGGGACCGGTCGGATACTCGCCTGGTATGGAGGTTCGCTCTACGGCAAGGATGCGCAGGGCCGCGAGCAGTACGAGGACAACGTCGCCACGGCGCAGGTGCAGTCCGCATCGACCTTCAAGACGATCACCCTGGTGGCCGCGCTCCAGAAGAACATCAACCTGAAATCGACGTTCGCGGCACCCGCCAAGGCGTTTCTCCCCGGCTATGAGGTCGAGAACGACGAGAGCGAGGGTGGTGACCTCGGCTACCGGAACCTCATCCAGGCGACCGCCGCCTCGATCAACACCGTGTTCGTCCCGCTCGGCCAGAGCATCGGTGTCAACAACATCATTTCCACCGCCCGCCTCCTCGGCATTCGGGGGTCCACCGGGTTGGAGCCGGTTGCCGGTATCACCCTGGGCAAGGACAACGTCTACCCCATTGACATGACGACGGTCTATTCGGTTCTCGCGAGCAACGGGGTGCAGGCCAAACCCCACATGGTGGACAAGGTGCAGGACGGCAGCGGCCAGGTGATCTATTCAGGCGCCGACCAGAACGTCAAGCAGGCCATCCCCGCCTCGATCGCCCGAGACGCGACCTATGCCTTGCAGAGTGTGATCACCGATCCGACCGGTACCGGGCACCGGGCCGCGCTTGCGGGCGGCCGTGAGGCCGCCGGGAAGACCGGTACCTCGACCGACTTCCGGTCTGCCTGGTTCTGCGGGTACACCAAGGAGATCGCCTCCTGCGTCGACATGTTTCGAGGCAAGGGTCTGAACACGGACCAGCTCAAGGGCATCCCCGGCGCCGCGGACGGGGTGTACGGTGGTACCTTCCCGGCGAAGGTCTGGAAGGCCTTCATGGACGCCGCCCTGCAGGGGGTGCCGAAATCCAAGTTCGACCCGCCGGCCTTCGGCGGACTCGTCCAGGACAATGAGCCGGCACCGACACCGACGATGACGCCGAGCACCGCGCCTTCCACCGGTGGCGTCGATCTCAACCTGGGTGACCTGTTCGGCGGTGGTAACAACGGCGGCGACGGCAACGGACAGCAGCCCCAGCAGCCCGCAGCGAACCGCCCGAACCCAAACAGGTCCCCCCGCCCGACGGGAATCTTCGTCGACCCTTTCAAGTGACCGGTGGGCCGACCACGCCGACGGGATCGGGCGGTCGGGGAGGCGTGGTCACGATGCGCCCCCGCAGCCCCGATCCCGCGGCGACGGATGGCGGTCCGTCCACCGCTCCCACTCCCAGGTGATCGAGCCCGGTCACCGTCCGCCCGCGCGGGCGCCGTTCCGGAAGCAGGTGAGTTGAAGCGTCGGTGCGTTGGGTGAGAATGGCCCGCATGGCCATGACACCGGCGCCTCCCGCCCGCGTCAGCCCGGCCCGGGAGGACCCGGTCGTGGCGGAGGCAAGTCAGCTCATCGGCGGCCCGCCCGGCGAACATGCGGTCGTCCCGGACCGGCGGACCTGGCTGACTCCGCTGCGCGTGCTGATGGCCCTGGCCATCGTGGCCAGCGTGCTCGGCTACACGCAGAAGATCGGCTGCCGCGACACCCGGAGCTGGACGCATGAGCACCAGTACAGCTCGCTGTGCTATTCCGACGTCGTCGCCCTCTACAGTCAGGAGGGCCTGGTCGACAAGAAGATCCCCTACCTGGACTACCCGACGGAGTACCCGCCGCTGATCGGCGCGGCGATGCAGCTCATCTCCTGGCCCGCGAGCCACGCGTCCGGGCCGCGGGTGGTCTACCGCGACGACGACGGCGGCCGGCGGGTGTTCGACCACTACACGATGGATCGCCGCTCGGCCGTCTTCTACGACCTCACCGCGCTGCTGTTCATGGTCGCCGCGGGTGTGGCGGTGGCCTGTACCGCACTGACGGCCGGATCCCGGCGGGTCTGGGACGCGGCGCTGTTCGCGTTGGCCCCCGCGCTCATCCTGCATCTGCTGACGAACTGGGACATCCTCGCGGTGGCGTTCGCCGCCGGCGGCCTGCTCGCCTGGTCCAGACGGGCCCCGCGGCTGGCCGGCCTGCTGCTCGGCCTGGGCATCCTCACCAAGCTCTACCCGGTGCTGTTCCTGCTCGGCCTGTTCTTCGTCTGCCTACGCGCCGGGAAGCTGCGCGAGCTGGCGAAGACCGTCACCACGGCGATCGTGACGGTGGTCGTCGTGGTCGTGCCGCTGTGGCTGGTGGCCGGCTACTTCGACAAGCAGAACAACAAGGTCGGCGACAGTATCTGGACGACGTTCTGGCACGGCGGCGACTGGGTGCCTCTGCTCGGTGGGGGCCCGGACGGGGCACGCAACGGCCTCGCGCGGTTCGTCGATCTGAACTCCGACCGGGGCGCCGACTGGGATTCGGTGGCCTTCGGCGCGACCTGGCTCGCCGACCGCCACGACCCGGCCTGGTTCGCGCCGATGCACCTGCTGGTCTGCGTCGTGACCGCCGCTGTCGTCCTCGCAGTGGCGGCGGCGCTGATCGTGCACCGCCCCGACACCCGGCGCCTCGTCGTCGCCTCGGCGGTGGCCACCTGGATCACGGTCTCCGTCGCCGTCCCGCTCGTCCTGCAGGGCATCCGGGAGCACGGCCTGCCCATCGGCACCCTGAACACCATCACCGCCGCGACGCTGGTCGTCGCCGTGATCGCGATCGGGCTGCTCACCTGGTTCGCGCCGCGCCGGCCGCGGCTGCCGCAGGTGCTGTTCCTGCTCGTCGTCGCGTTTCTGCTGAGCAACAAGGTCTTCTCCCCCCAGTACACGATCTGGCTGCTGCCCCTCGTGGCGCTCGCGCGGCCGCGGTGGCGGCTGTTTCTGCTCTGGCAGGCCTGCGAGGCGTGGGTGCTGTTCACCCGGTTCATGCACTTCATCTACAACGACACCCAGGGTCGGCGCGGCATCGACCGGGGCTGGTTCGTCGGTGCGGTGGCGCTGCGCGACCTGGTGCTGCTCATCATGGCGGGCTTCGTCATCCGGGAGATCCTGCATCCGTGGGCCGACATCGTCCGCACCGGCGGCTGGGCGCAGCCGGCCGACCGGCTCGCCACGGACCGGCCTGCGGCGCTGGACCTCGGCGCGGTGGATGACCCGGCCGGGGGGGTGCTGGACCATGCGCCCGACGTGCGGGGCGGCTGGCACGGACGGCCGACAAGGTCGCCGCGTGACCGCGCCCGCGAGCTCCCCACGGTGACCGGCGACGCGGACGGACGCGATGGTGGCGCCTCCGCCGAGGCCCGAGTGAGCGCCGGCGCCGGGACCACGGCAGGCGCCGGGGTGCAGGCCGGTGCCGGGACGGATGCCGGCGCCGCGGGCGAGCCGGCGGCGCGTCCGGAATTCGAGCCGCTGGAGCCGGGTGCCCTGTTCCGGCCACGGCAGAACCGCCCGGACGCCGCCCCGGACGCCGCCCCGGACGCCGACGATGGGACCGGTCCCCCCGGTGGCTGAGGTGGACGAGCTCGTCAGCGCCCGCGATCTGACCGGCATCGCCTGCTCGGGCTGGGCCCGCCTGCCGGAGTCGGCCCGGGCCGCCGTCCCGCTCTGGCTCGCCAGCCGGGTTGCCGTCGCCCTGCTCTCCCTGGCCGCGGCGCGAGCGCTGAGCTCGGCGCCGGCGCGCAACGCCCCCGGCCTACGCACCCTGTGGGACCGCTGGGATGTCGGCCTGTTCACCAAGGTCGCCCGGTACGGCTATCTCTCCCCCGCCTACGCGGACCGGACGGAGGTCGACTTCCCCGGACTACCCCTCGCCATCCGGCTCGTCCACGTGATCGTGCCGGACTGGATCGCCGCCGGCCTCGTCGTTTCCCTGCTGGCCGGCGCGGTCACCGCGGCCGCGCTGTGGCGGCTCGCCGCGGACGAGGTCGCGGCGCCGGCCGCCAGGTTCGCAGTTCTCAGCCTGATCTGTTTCCCCTACGCGGTGTTCCTGTTCGCCGCCTACTCCGAAGGGCTGTTCCTCGCGTTCGCGACGGCGTCGTGGCTCGCCGCCCGCCGCCAGCACTGGTGGCTCGCGGGGCTGCTCGGCGCCGGCGCGGCGTCGGCGCGCATCAGCGGGGTCGCCTTCGGCGTTGCCCTCGCCGTGCAGTACGTCGTCGGCCGGCGCGCGGCGGGACGGCCGGTGTTCGCGTGGCCCGCGCTGTCACTGGCCCTCCCGCCGGTACCGGTCCTCGCCTACCTGGGCTACCTGCGCGCGCGCACCGGCGGCTGGGGCTCCTATACCGATGCGATGCGCGACGGCTGGCATCGCGGCCTCGACTGGCCCTGGTCGGGATGGGCGACCACGTGGTCGTCTGCCACCGACGGCAACGGCGCCTCGACCTTCGTGTGGTTCTGGCGCGGGGAGCTGCTCGCGGTGGTCGTCGGCGTGCTGCTGACGATCGTGCTGTTGGTAGGCCGGCGGTGGGGGGAGGCGACCTTCGTCGGTGTGATGACTGCGATCATGGCCTGTACGAACTACTACGCCTCCGGAATCCGCGGGATCCTGGTGGCCTTCCCGCTCTACCTCCTGCTCGCGCGGACCGCCGCGCGTCACCCGAGGTTCGCAACCGGCTACCTGTGCCTGTGCGCGCCGGTGATGGCGGTGCTGGTGGTCGCCTTCACTCAGGGGCAGTGGGTCGACTGATCCCTGGTGCGGCGCGGCGATCCCCGCACGGGTGATGCGCAACGATGGCGCTGACGTGGGTGAGGAACGGAGAGCGATGCATTGGACACCGGGGACTCCTGGGCAGGTCGAGCTGACGTCGGAGTCGGGGCCGCAGACCGCGGCTCCCGGGCCGGAACGGACGGGGTCGTAGTGAGCGGTGAACCGGCTGGCGGTGTGCGCGGCGGCCCGGCCGGCGGCGCCATGCGCGGCAGCGGCCGGGGGGACCTGCCGGCGCGGATCGAGCCACGCTCCGTCGCCCGACTGCTGGGCGGTATTGCGGGCCTGGCCGCGCTCGCGGTGCTCGGGCTGGCGCTCGCCGACCCCACGCCGTCGCGTCATCTGCGTGGGCTGCTCATCACGGTCGATCTCGTCTGCCTGGCCGGCGCGGGAACAGCCTGGCTGCGAGTGGTCCTGGCGGTCGGCGCGCCCAGCGCCTCGAAACGGATCGAGTAAGCTCGGCGGGACACGCCGTGTGTCGGCGCACGCGTCCGTTGCTGGTCAGCTTCCGATCCCTCGCTTGGATCGGCCGGCTGCCGGGGCGGCCGCCGTGCACTGAAGATCGTCCGGATGTGCCGGCGGGCAGTCCCTTCTGGGATGTCGGCGCCGAGCGCGTCCGCGGCGGCGCAGATCCGGAGCACGGCTCCTCCTGCCACGGAGAATCCGTGGCCGCCCGAGTCCACAGGAGGTGGGTTCAACCTTGGCACGTCATTACGAGCTCATGGTGATCCTCGTTGCCGATCTCGAGGAACGCACCGTTGCGCCGTCCCTTGACCAGTACCTCGGTGTCGTCCGACAGGGCGGCGGCGTGGTCGAGAAGGTCGACATCTGGGGCCGGCGCCGGCTCGCCTACGAGATCGCGAAGAGCCACGAAGGCATCTACGCGGTCATCGACCTGCACGCGGATCCGGATGTGGTCGCCGAGCTCGACCGCCAGCTCGTGCTGAACGAGTCGGTCATCCGCACGAAGGTCATCCGGCTTCCCGAGCCGAAGAAGCCTCGTCAGAGCCGCCGGGTGGCGGCATGATCCGGTCCGCGACGACGGCTGTCCCGCCGTTGTTGTGGACCGCCGACATCCGGGAGGGCGCCCATGGCCGGTGAGACGATCATCACCGTCGTTGGCAACCTGACCAGCGACCCCGAGCTACGGTTCACGTCGAACGGCGCCGCGGTGGCGAGCTTCACCATCGCCTCCACGCCGCGCACGCTGGACCGCCAGACCAATGATTGGAAAGACGGCGAGGCGCTGTTCCTGCGCTGTTCCATTTGGCGGCAGGCCGCCGAACACGTCGCCGAGTCGCTGCAGAAAGGCGCCCGGGTCATTGTCACGGGTCGGCTCAAGCAGCGCTCGTTTGAGACCCGTGAGGGTGAGAAGCGCACTGTGATTGAGCTCGAGGTCGACGAGGTCGGCCCAAGTCTGCGTTATGCGACCGCAAAGGTCGTCCGCGCCGCCCGTGGTGGCGGTGCCGGCGGCGGCGCCGGTTACGGCGGTGGCGGCTACAGCGGTGGTGGCGGCGGTGGCTTCGGCGCGCCCGCCAGTGTCCCCTCCGGTGCTCCGGCCGGTGGAGTTCCTAATGATGATCCCTGGTCGCAGCAGCCGGCCGGTGGCTTCTCAGACGAGCCTCCGTTTTGAGCGGCCGTTCGTCGTCCTCGCGGTCGACACAACGGGGTAGGAGCACGTCCATGGCCAAGGCGGCCGTGCGCAAGCCCAAGAAGAAGGTTTGCGTCTTCTGCAAGGACAAGGTCGAGTACATCGACTTCAAGGACACCTCGCTGCTGCGTAAGTACATCTCGGACCGGGGCAAGATTCGCGCCCGCCGGGTGAGCGGGAACTGCAGCCAGCACCAGCGCGACGTGGCGACGGCGGTGAAGAACAGCCGCGAGATGGCGCTGCTGCCCTACACCGCCACGGCCCGCTAGGGGGTGGCGGGGTGAAGCTCATCCTGACCCAGGAGGTCCCCGGCCTCGGCAGCCCGGGCGACATCGTCGAAGTCGCGAACGGCTACGGGCGCAACTACCTGGTGCCGCGCAAGTACGCGATCATCGCGACGAAGGGCGCGGAGCGCCAGGTCGAGCAGATCAAGCGGGCCCGCTCGGCCCGGGCGGTCCGCGACCTCGGCCACGCCCAGGAGATCGCCGGCCAGCTCGGCGGCCTCAAGGTCGAGCTGATCGGCAGGGCCGGCAAGGAAGGCCGGTTGTTCGGCTCGGTGACGGCGGCAGACGTGGTCGAAGCCGTCACCGCGGCGGGCGGTCCGGAGCTGGACCGACGGCGCGTCGAGCTGACTACGCCGATCAAGTCTCTCGGGGCGTACACGGTTGCCGTGCACCTCCACCCCGAGGTGACCGCATCGGTGAAGCTCCAGGTCAAGAAGGCATAGGACCGGCGGCACGCCCCTCGCGAGACGGCATGCCGTCTCACCGGCGAGGCGCGGCTCCCCCGGACTGATGCGAACTCCCCCGGCCGACCCACCCCAGTGGTGGTCCTCGGTCCGGGGGAGTTTGTCGTTGCGGGACCAAGCCCGTGACGAACTTTCTTCCACCCTGCCTTATCCACAGGAGGTGGGCCGGAGGCACCTGCAGTACCAGCGGTCCCATGCCCTTGTGGTCCTGGTTTTCCACATAGTCTGCGTCGCTGTCCCGAGCTCTTCCCCAGGTTCCGGCAGGTTACCCACAGCTTTTCCACAAGGGTCTGTGGATAACTTTTTGGTGGGGGTGCTCGTCGAACCGTAGGGTCGGACCCTTCAGA
Source organism: Candidatus Frankia alpina (assembly GCF_902806485.1). Lineage (GTDB taxonomy): Bacteria > Actinomycetota > Actinomycetes > Frankiales > Frankiaceae > Frankia > Frankia alpina. Next base: position 27,311 of record NZ_CADCWT010000015.1, read on the forward strand.
CTGGGTCCGCCGGACTCGCCTGGCCAGCTTGGAGGGCCGTTCATCAGGTGCACGGGCCGTGTTCCGTCCGCGGCTGGTCGGCGGGTGGGCGCCGCGGCGTGGCCGGATCGCCGGGCAGGGACGCCGGTGGGCAGGCAGTCCGCGCTCGGTCGGCCGATGGTCGGAGGGTCGGCGGACCGGGTGCGGCGTGACGGGGGTCGACGGGTGGCCGAGATCTGTCCGGCACGGCGACGGGGTCTGTTGACCGCAGCTCTGGCATGTACGAACATGTGTTCGAATCTGGATTTGCGGGAGAGCGGGGAGGGCGCGTTGTGAGCGTCACTGAGATCTCGCGCGGCGGCGCCGGCGGAGGCGCGGAGTTCGAGCGGGTCCCGCCGCACGACCTCCCCGCCGAGCAGAGCGTGCTCGGCGGCATGCTGCTGTCGAAGGACGCCATCGCCGACGTCGTCGAGGTCCTGCGGACGGCGGACTTCTACCGCCCGGCCCACGGGCTCGTCTACGAGGTCATCGGCGACCTGTACGGCCGCGGCGAGCCCGCCGACGTCATCAGCGTCGCGGCCGAGCTGAGCCGCCGCGACATGCTGGAACGGGTCGGTGGCCCGGGCTACATGCACACCCTGATCTCGAGCGTGCCCACCGCGGCGAACGCCGGGTACTACGCACGCATCGTCGCCGAGAAGGCGGTTCTGCGTCGCCTCGCCGAGGCCGGCACCCGCATCGTCCAGCTCGCCTTCGGTGCTGCCCCCGATGTCAGCGATGTAGTGGACCGCGCACAGGCCGCCGTGTACGAGGTGACCGAGCGGCGATCGAACGACGACTATCTGCCACTGGGAGAGCTGCTCAACCCGGCCCTGGAGGAGATCGAGTCGATCCAGGGGCGCGGGGAGGGCGCACTGACCGGCGTGCCGACCGGCTTTGTCGACCTCGACGAGCTGACCAACGGCCTGCACGGCGGCCAGCTGTGGATCGTCGCGGCTCGGCCCGCCGTCGGTAAGGCGCTGGCCCTCGACACGGCGCTGCCCACGCCGGCCGGCTGGACCACGATGGGCCGTGTCCGCGTCGGCGACATGCTCATCGGTGCCGACGGGCGGCCGACGCGAGTCGTCGCCGTCACCGATGTCATGCACGGCCGGCCGTGTTACGAGATCGAGTTTTCCGACGGATCCGTGATCATGGCAGACGGTCAGCATCAGTGGATCACGGAGACCTTCGCGGAGCGTGGTCGAGGTGTCGCGGTTCGTTCGGGTTCCCGCACTGCCGTGTGCGCCAGGCCGGTTACCACGGAGGAGATCGCCCGGACCCTGCACGATCGCTCTGCCGGTCGTGGCTGCAACCATGCCGTGCGCAACGCGGGTCCATTCCAGCTGCCGGCGGCCGAGCTGCCGGTCGACCCCTACGCGCTCGGCGCCTGGCTCGGTGCCGAAACGTCAGCATGCGCAAGCCCGGCCGCGGCCGGTCCAGAGATTCCCGCGGAGATCCGGCGTCGAGGCGACGACGTGGTGGGCCGCGTCGGCGCGAGGTATCGCTTTCGACAAGGGCTGCCGCGGCCCGTGGCGACCGAGCAGGCCTGCATGGCATGTGGGCGGCCGTTCGCCAACTCGATGCCCGGAGTCCGCACCTGTGGCCGGTCCTGCGGGGGCAAGTCGCGTTTGCTCGCGGAGCCGTCCGCCTCGCCATGCACCCTCGGCGGGCCAGGCGACAAGCACATCCCGGCACGCTATCTGCGGGCAAGTGAGCAGCAGCGCCGTGACCTCCTGGCAGGCCTGCTGGACACCGGCGGCACCGTGGCGAACAACGGGTCAACCGTCCAGTTCGCCGCCGCCGGCTCGAGGCTGGTCCGAGACGTGCGTGAGCTCATTCTTTCGCTGGGCTACCAGGCGACCGTCACGACGATGCGGGTGCAGGGGAGTTCGGCCGAAACGTCGACCTGCATCGCGGTGGACTTCACTCCCCAGGAGCAGGTTTTCCGGCTCGCGCGCAAGGCTGCCCGACTACGGCTGACCGGGCCCCCCACGGCGGCGGTGCGGTACATCACCGATGTCCGATCGATCGCGTCGGTCCCGGTGCGGTGCGTGGAGGTCGACAGCCCCGATCATCTCTACCTCGCGGGCGAGACCTGCATCCCGACTCACAACTCGACGCTGGGGCTGGACTTTGCCCGGGCGGCGTCCATCAAGAACGGGTTGGCATCGGTCATCTTCTCACTGGAAATGAGCCGCATGGAGATCACCATGCGGCTGCTGTCGGCCGAGGCGCGGGTGTCGCTGCAGAATATCCGCACCGGCCGGCTCACCGACGACGACTGGGCCAGGTTGGCTCGTCGGATGGGCGAGGTGGCCGAGGCGCCGCTGTTCATCGACGACAGCCCGCACCTGACGATGATGGAGATCCGAGCCAAGGCCCGCCGACTCAAGCAGCGTAACGACCTGCGCCTGGTCATCCTCGACTACCTGCAGCTGATGTCGTCGCCGAAGAAGGTGGAGAGCCGCCAGCAGGAGGTCAGCGAGATCTCGCGGTCACTGAAGCTGCTGGCCAAGGAGCTCGACGTGCCCGTCGTCGCGATCTCCCAGCTCAACCGCGCCTCCGAGCAACGGGCCGACAAGCGCCCCCAGGTCTCCGATCTGCGTGAGTCCGGCAGCCTCGAACAGGACGCCGACGCGGTCATCCTGCTCTACCGGGAGGACACGGTCGAGAAGGAGTCGGCGCGCGCAGGGGAGGCGGATCTCATCATCGCCAAGCACCGCAACGGGCCGACCGGCACCGTGACCGTCGCCTTCCAGGGGCACTACTCGCGATTCGTCGACATGGCGAACTGACCCGTCCGGGCCCGGTTCTGGGCACTGGGTCCGACCGGTGCCCACCTGCACCGGTCGGCGGACCACTGTTCCCGGGCGGTGACACACTGGGCACTATGACCACCGGGATGATGCGGACCGCGGGGAAGATGCGGACCATGGGCTGCGTACAGCATGGCGAGGAGACGTCCGGTGAGTGACGACGGGAACGGCGGGCTCGCGGGGCCGGGTGTCCTGGAGATCGCCCAGTTCGACGTCCAGCCTGGCGCCGAGGAGAAGTTCGTGGCCGCCTACCAGGAGGTGCGCCAGGAGCTGGTCGGCACGCCCGGCTTCCGGTCCGCGCGGCTGACCCGGGGCATCGAGTCGCCGTCGAACTTCGTGCTGCTCGTCGAGTGGGCGACGCTGGACAGCCACCTGAAGAACTTCCGGGAGTCCGACCGTTTCGTCCGCTGGCGTGCGGCGCTCGGACCGTACTTCGTCAGCCCACCGTCCGTAGCCCACGGCGTGGACGTCCCGGCCGGTCCCGATCAGGTCTGACCTACCCCGCGATCGCTTGGACCCCTGACCATGGAAGCGTTCTTCGGCTATCTGTTCGTCGCGCCGCTGACGGCCGGCTTCTTCGGCTTCCTCATCTGGCTGATACCGGCGATCCTGCTCCGCGAGCGGATCGGCACGATCCAGGTCCGACCGTTCGCGTTCTTCGTCACCGGCTACGTCTTCACGATCGTGCTAACCCTCTACCTGCTCATCGCTCGATCCTGGGTGGGGCCGATCGCCGGCACCGTCGTCTCACTGGGACTCGTCTGGCTGATCCGGGACCAGTGGCTGCGGCGTAAGCCCCCGGCCAGCCGGAAGGTAGCTCGCCGCGGCGGGCCACCGCAGCCCGGACAGCCGGGATCCGCCGGTCCGCAGCAGGTGGGATACCCCGGTCAGCCGATCGGCCAACCCGGCTATGCCGGCTATCCCGGCCAGCCCGGCTACTCGGGTCAGCCTGGCTACCCCGGCGTCCCGGGCTATCCGGCACAGCCGGTGCACCCTGGCCATCCAGCTCAACCTCCTCAACCAGGTCAGCCCGGTTACCAGGGTCCCCGGCCCGCTGCCCAGCCGGGAGGCGCGCCGCCCGGGTGGCCGGGCGTGCCGGCGGCAGGCGGCCGCGGCGGAACTCCTCCCGCGAAGCCCGGGGCCCGCCCGCCGAGAGACGAGGACGGTCCGCCCATCCTCGGCTTCCCGCCGATTCCGGACTACCCGCCGCTGGGCGGGTCTGCGCCGGGCGCCGACCTACCCCCCATCCCGGACTTTCCCCCGATCCCCGATTTTCCGCCGATCCCGCCTATCCCGGACTACCCGCCGGACTTCGACGAGCAGGCGGGTCTCGCGCCCGGTGGGGGCGGCGAGCACGATCCCGCCGATACCGATCGCACGACCGGTCCGGCAGGTCCGACCGGTCCGATCCCTCCGGCAGGTCCGAGCGAACCGAACGGTGGGTCGGCAACCGGCGCTGGTGCACCGCCCGACCCGGCGGGTGGCCGGAGCGGCGGGCGGCGGATCGCCGGCTACCCCTGGGCGGTCCCGCCGCCGGGGCGACGTCCGGGTGACTCCCCACGGCCACCGCGAACCGCACCCGGCGAGCCCGACCCGGACTCCTGACCGACCTGGGCGTCCGACCGACCCGGGCGTCCGACCGACCGGTGAGGGTCGTCGCGCAGGGCAGTGCCCGTGATGTGGCGTACCGTCGTGGCATCGCCAGTCCGCTGCCGGTGGTCCCCGTCGGGGCGTAGCCGACGTGACGTCCGAGGTCGAGATGCCCGCACTCCGCTCCCGAACCACCACGCATGGCCGAAACATGGCCGGGGCCCGCGCCCTGTGGCGCGCGACCGGCATGACCGATGACGACTTTGGCAAGCCGATCATCGCCATTGCGAACAGCTTCACCCAGTTCGTGCCGGGCCACGTGCATCTGCGTAACCTCGGCGCCCTGGTCGCGGAGGCGGTTGCGGAGTCCGGAGGAGTGGGCCGGGAGTTCAACACGATCGCGGTCGACGACGGCATCGCGATGGGGCACGGCGGGATGTTGTACTCGTTGCCGTCGCGGGAGATCATCGCCGACAGCGTCGAGTACATGGTCAACGCGCACTGCGCCGACGCACTGGTCTGCATCTCCAACTGTGACAAGATCACCCCCGGCATGCTGCTTGCGGTGCTGCGGCTCAACATCCCGACCGTGTTCGTCTCCGGCGGGGCGATGGAGTCCGGAAACGCGGTGATCTCCGGCGGCACGGCCCGGTCCAAGCTCGACCTCATCACGGCGATGTCCGCGGCGGTGAACCCCGAGGTCTCCGACGGTGACCTGTCGACGATCGAGCGGTCGGCCTGCCCCACCTGTGGCTCCTGTTCCGGCATGTTCACCGCGAACTCGATGAACTGTCTGACCGAGGCGATGGGGCTGTCCCTGCCCGGCAACGGTTCGACGCTGGCCACCGCCGCCGCCCGCCGCGAGCTGTTCGTCGAGGCCGGCCGGCTCGTCGTCGACCTGGCCCGGCGCTACTACGAGAAGGACGACGCCGCCGTCCTGCCCCGCTCGATCGCGACGGCCGCGGCGTTCCGCAACGCCTTCGCCGTGGACGTGGCGATGGGCGGCTCGACGAACACCGTGCTGCACCTGCTCGCCGCAGCCGTCGAGGCCGGCGTCGACGTGACGCTCGCCGACATCGACCAGATCTCGCGCACCGTGCCCTGCCTGTGCAAGGTCGCGCCCAGCTCCGCCCACTACTACATGGAGGACGTGCACCGGGCCGGCGGGATCCCGGCGATCCTCGGCGAGCTCGACCGGGCCGGCCTGCTCGACCAGGACACCCACTCGGTGTACGCGGCTAGCCTGCGGGAGTTCCTCGACCGCTGGGACATCCGCGGCGCGGACCCCTCGCCGGACGCGGTCGAGCTGTTCCACGCGGCGCCTGGCGGGGTGCGCACGATCGAGCCGTTCAGCACCACCAACCGCTGGGATTCCCTCGACACCGACGCGGAGAACGGCTGCATCCGCTCCGTCGAGCACGCCTACTCCGCCGAGGGCGGCCTCGCCGTGCTGTTCGGTAACCTCGCCACCGACGGCGCGGTCGTCAAGACCGCCGGGGTGGACGAAAGCCAATGGTCCTTCCGCGGCCCGGCGCTCGTCGTCGAAAGCCAGGAGGACGCGGTCGACGCCATCCTGAACAAGCGGGTCCAGCCCGGAGATGTGATCATCGTCCGGTACGAGGGTCCTCGTGGCGGCCCCGGCATGCAGGAGATGCTCTACCCGACCGCCTTCCTCAAGGGGCGTGGTCTCGGGCCCAAGTGCGCGCTGATCACCGATGGCCGGTTCTCCGGTGGGAGCTCGGGCCTGTCGATCGGCCATGTCTCGCCGGAGGCCGCGCACGGCGGCACGATCGCCCTCGTCCGTGACGGCGACATTATCGACATCGACATTCCGACGCGCCGGCTGGAACTGCTCGTCTCCGAGGAGGAGCTGGCGCGGCGGCGAACCGAGCTGGAGGCGGCCGGCGGCTACCGGCCGGCGGACCGGGAACGCCCCGTCTCGGCGGCGCTGCGCGCCTACGCGGCGATGGCGACCTCGGCGTCGACCGGGGCTGCCCGAGACGTCGGCCTTCTCGGCGGCTGACGTCGGAGGCGGCCGTCGGCCCGCCCGTGGGCGTGCCCGTAGGCGGTCGGCCAGGGCTCAGATCGGGGCCGCCGTGGGCGCGGTCGAGGGCGTCGCGAGGGTCACGGCGAAGTCGCTCTCGGGGTCGGTCCACTGCTGGGCCACCGCCCAGCCGGCGTCCGCCAGCTCCGCGGTGATCCCGCCCCGGGTGAACTTCGCGCTGATCTCGGTCAGCAGGTCATCCCCGCGCTGGAAATCGACGGCCAGCGCCAGGGAATCGATGGTCACCCGCTGGTCGCGGACCGCGCGCAGCCGCATCTCGATCCAGGAGTCCGCCGCGTTCCACTGGGCGACGTGCGCGAAGCCGCGGATGTTGAAGTCCGCGCCCAGCTCCCGGTTGATCACGGTCAGTATGTTGCGGTTGAACGCGGCGGTCACCCCGGCCCCGTCGTCGTAGGCGGCGACCAGCCGGTCCGGGTCCTTGACCAGATCCGTGCCGAGCAGCAGGGCGTCGGTGGAACCGCACTGCTCGCGCAGCGCGCGCAGGAACTCGCCGCGCTTCGCGGGTCGCATGTTGCCGATCGTGCCGCCGAGAAAGGCGATCAGACGCCGACCACCGCTGGGCAGGTGCGACAGGTGCTGCTCGAAGTCGCCGACGACAGCATGCACGGCCAGGTTCGGATAGGCGGCGATGAGGCTGCGACCAGCCTGCGCCAGAGTGGACTCGTCGACGTCGAACGCGACGAACGTGCGCAGTCCGCCGGCGGCGCGCAGGGCGTCGAGCAGCAACCGGGTCTTCTCGGACGTGCCCGAGCCCAGTTCGACGAGGGTGTCGGCCGGGCAAGCGGCCGCGATATCGCTCGCGTGGTCGTCGAGGATTGCCCGTTCACGTCGGGTGGAGTAGTACTCCGGCAGTCTGGTGATCTCGTCGAACAGCATGCCGCCGGTGGCGTCGTAGAACCACTTCGGCGGTAGTTCCCGGGGGTTCGCGGCGAGCCCGCTGAGCACGTCGCGGGCCAGATTGACGGCGCGATCCGACGCGTGCACGTGCCGGTCCAGGGTCAGTCCCACAAACGTCGTCGCCTCAGCGACCGTGCCGGTCCCGTCGGTGCTGACCGTGCCGTCGGTGCTATCCGCGTCGTCCGTGTCGGCGGTGTCTGGGGCACCCGCGGGGGTGGTGACCGGAGTCCTCGGTGTCATCGTGGCGCCCTCCATCGATGTGGTGCAACCCACAGTAATCGATCTAGGAGATCAAACTACGAAGAGTGACTTTGTGTGTGTCGACCACTAGGAGATGATGGTCCGGAACGTCGATCCAGTCGGATTCATCATCGTCCGGCTCACTCGCGACGAGTACGCCGTCCGGTTCCACTCGGTAGGACAAGCTGTCGCGCCAGGTGGTCGCCACGAGCTGGGTACCGTCTGTCACCAGCAGGTTCAGCCGGGCCGCGTCGTCGCCGATCGCCGCCGGTTCCAGCGGTTCTGGTGGCGGCTCGGACGCCCAGTCACCGGCCCACGGCACGATGCCACCCGCCCGCCGGTCCGCCATCCTCGCGCCACTCAGCGACAGTACGACCTCGGCAACGGCGTCGGCCAGGGGCAGCTGGGCGGCCCGCTCCCAGACCAGCACGGCCAGCAGAGCCGAGTCGCAGGCGGAGTCGGGCGGGGGAGCGTCGAGCCGCTCGCCCAGCAGCGCCCGCACGGCCGCGGGGTCGACGCGCCCGTTGTGGCTGAGCAGCCGGTTTCCGTCGGTGAACGGAGCCGTCGAGGATTCCTCCACCGGCATGCCCATGCTGGCGCTGCGCACCGCGGCCAGCACGCAGCCGGACGCGAGTGCGCCGGCCATCGACGCGTAGGAGGCGTCCGTCCACATCGGCACCGCGCGACGCAACCGGGCGGGCTGTGGGCGCAGCGCCGGGGCGTACCAGCCGACCCCGAAGCCGTCGGCGTTGATCGTGCCGTGCCGCATCCGGCGCGGCGCCCAGGACTGGCGCAGCAGGCTGTACGGTGCGTCCATGGTCAGCCGGGCCAGGGTGCGCGGCGCGCCGAGCCAGGCGAGATGGCGGCACATCGGCTCAGCCGCCGTCGCGGGTCAGCCGGAAGCCCGCGAAGATCTGACGGCGAATCGGGTAGTCCCAGTTGCGGAAGGTGGTGCGCGTGGCTGACCGATCCGTCGCCCAACTGCCGCCGCGCAGGACCCGGAACGCCGGATCCGCCCCCGGCCTCGGGAAGAAGACCTCGCTGTACTCGCGGTATGGATGGGACCGGAAACCCGGGTACGGAGTGAAACCACTCGCGGTCCATTCCCATACGTCCCCGATCATCTGCTCGGCCCCACAGGGACTCGCGCCCGCGGGATAGGCCCCCAGCGGGGCCGGGCCATCCGTGCGATGGCCCAGGTTGGCATGCTCCGGCATCGGATCGGTATCCCCCCACGGATAGCGCCGTGAACGTCCGGTGGCCGGGTCGTGAGCGGCGGCCTTCTCCCACTCCGCCTCGGTGGGCAGCCGGCGGCCGGCCCAGCGGGCGTGTGCCTCGGCCTCGTACCAGCAGACGTGCTGGACCGGCTCGTCGAGCGGCACCGGCTCGAGCCGGCCGAAGCGCCGACGCAGCCACTGCTCGCCGTCGCGCGACCAGAACGCCGGCGCGGTCAGGTTCTCCTGCCGGCGCCACTGCCAGCCCGCGGCCGACCACAGGCGCTCGTCGTCGTAGCCGCCGGCGTCGATGAAGGCGATGTGCGCCCGGTTGGACACCGGCAGGGTGTCGATCCAGAACGCGGGCAGGTCCACCCGGTGCGCGGGCCGCTCGTTGTCGTAGGCCCAGGGCTCGGTGCTCGTGCCCAGCGTGCACGGCCCGGCCGGCACCAGCACCTCGGCGCGCGGCACGGGCCGTCCGGGCGGCGGCGCCTGCCCCGGGGCGAGTAGCGGCGGTCCGGCGCGCAGCTGATGGGTGGCGAGCATCGTCTCGTCGTGCTGGTGCTCGTGCTGGATGACCATGCCGTAGACGAAGCCGCCGGCAAGCAGTTCCTCGGCGTCGGCGGACAGCGGCGCGAGCCGGTCGAGGGTGTCGAGAGTTCGGCCGCGGACCTCGCGCAGGTAGGCGCGGGCCTCGGCCGGGTCGAGCAGCGTGAGGCGGATTCGGCTGGCCCGGCTGTGCCGGAAGGCGTCGTAGATGTCGTCGAGGCCCGGCCGGGTCTCGACGGCGTCGCCGAGCGTGCGCACCAGCCAGAGATCCTCGTAGTTGCCGATGTGGGCGAGATCCCAGACCAGCGGCGACATCAGCGGCGAGTGCTGGCGGAGGAGCTCGTCGGCGTCGATGTCGGTGTAGGCCAACGAGCGCGTCCGCGCGCGGTCGAGCGCGCTGGCCACAGCCTGCGCGGTGACCGGGTCCTGGGTCAGGCGACCGAAACGCACAGTTGTGCCTCCTCGCGCAGCAGGCCGGTCGGGCCGATCAGGGCGAACCGCTCGGACAGTTCGTCGGCCGGGCACCGGCCTCGTTGCGGATAACGTTCGGCGAACATGTCGACCGCCTCGGCGAGGTCGACGCAGCCGGCGCGGCGCAGCGCGGCGGCGGCGAGCTCCAGGCAGCGCACCGCGGCCAGCCGCAGCGGCTCGTCGGCCATGCCCAGCATCGCCGCCGTCGGCCAGCGCCGCGCCACCGGTGCGCACGCCTCGGCCGCCCCCCGGGCGGCGATCGGATCGTCGAGCAGGGCGGCCGCCACCGCCACCGCCACCCGCCAGCCGTCCCCGGGCTGGGCGTCGAGGTAGCGCAGCTCCCACCAGCCCCGCGGGCGGACGGGCGGGAACACCGTCGTCGCGTGATACGACAGATCGTCGAGGGTCGGGGCCCGCTCGACCGGGCCCCGCCCGGCGACCCAGTCCCCGAACGTGTGCCCGCCGGTCACCGGGACGAAGTGGCGGTCCTCGCCGGGCCCGAGGTCCCTCACCGGGTCGGCGATCATCATCAGCTTCGCGTCCAGCAGGTACCTCACCCAACGCTCGACGAGATCGCCGGGCCGCGCCGCCGTTGCGGGTCCCGCGTCGCCGGTTGCCGCCGGCGGCGCGGGCAGGTCCAGCACGGAGCGGGTGCGGCTCGCATCGATACCCGACCAGACCGCCTGGCGGGTCGAGCGCCAGCCGGTACGCCGGCCGGCGAGCGCCGGCGAGGCGGCGAACATCGCGGTCAGCACGGGCCCGATCTCGTGGGTCAGCCGGAACCGCTCGACCGCCTGCGCGGGCGTTGCGCCGAGGTCCAGATTGACCTGGACGGACGCGGTGGAGCACATCATCACCCCGCCGGAGGTCCCCCCACCGGTCCGGAAGTGTTCCTCCATGGCGGCGTACCGGGACGCGGTGGTCTGGCGCACCCCGGCGCGCAGCGGATCCACCCCCATACCGACGACGGCGAGGCCGTCCTCGGCCAGCGCCGCCCGCACCAGGCGCAGGTCCGCGGCGGTGGACTGGACGGCGACCGCCAGCCTGGCCGGCGGGCCCGACAGCTCCAGCTGGCCACCGGGCTCGAAGGTGAGCCGGCTTCCCCCTGGCAGGACCGGCACGGCGGCGCCGGTGCCCAGGCCGACGATCTGGTCGAGCGCCCGGCGGGTCCGTGCGGGCGAGACCGCTCGGTGCACCGCCCGGCTGTCCACGACGAACCACTCCGTCTCGATCCCCACCGACGTCCCGATCCCCACCGACCTCCCGATCCCCACCGGCATCTCGGACGTATCCGCGGGGTTCTCGGCCGGGGTGACGCAGGCGGTGGCGAAGGCCCGCACCGCGTCGAGGCCGATCGGCTGGTCCGGGTGAGCCGACTCCGGGGGACTTGGAGCGGAGGGTTGTCCGATGGGCGACTGTCGGCCTGGCGACGGCGTGGCCGACAAGCGGTGGGGCGATGGCGGCGCATCGTCCCCGGATCCCCGGAGTGTCACGTGACGTGGCATCCTGCGGCTCCTTCTCGGTGCTGCCACCGGTGGGCGCGGCGCCCGGTCGGGGCGTTCCCCGGGGTTCTCCCCTGGACGGCCCGCTCCCTACCCGACCGCTGCCTGTGGTGTCGTCTCGGCCAGTTCGCCGATGAGTGGTATAGATGTGGGTCCAACGTGGCTCTCTCTCGCATATTCCACGTCCTTGACCCTGTCGCTGTTGTGTATTCGATGGAATGGTGACCGGGATGGACCAGAAAGCCGGTAGCGCGCCGTGACGGACTGGCGCCCGATCCGTTCCTGGACCCGGAGACAGCGCCGAGCGCGACGGCGTCATGACGGCGCCGGGAGGTGGTGACCGCGGCCGTGTCCGATCGACAATCGGCAGGACGTTCGGCCATGGCCGAGTACCTGCGGCGCAAACAATTGTATTCCGCCGAACGTGGAGATTACCAAAATCGGGCGTTGGCCGTCGGCGGTGCCCTTGCGGTGGGCACGGCCCTGGCCATCGCCATGCTGTGCGCCTTCGCCGGGCTGCCCGGCGTCGTGACTGCCCAGCTCGCGGTGCTCGCGGCGTTCGCGGTCGGCGTCGTCGGGGCGGTGCGCTTTCTGCGCACCCCGCCGGAGATCGAGGCGTGGCGCGAGGACGCGGAGGCCGAGCGCAGCACCGCCCGCGCGCTCGACCGGCTGGTCCGGGCCGGTTACACCGTCCTGCACGACCGGTCCCTGGCGGACTCGGCCGGCAACATCGACCACCTCGTCATCGGGCCGTCCGGGGCCTGGGTCATCGAGACCGACGCTCATCAGGGGCCCATTCGGCAGAACGCGGCCGGCGTCTGGGCCGGCAAGGTGCCGCTGCGGGCGATGCTCGGCCTGGTGGCGTGGATGGGCGAGGAGGCCACCGCCCAGCTGCTCGGCGAGCTGCCGGACGGCTGGCAGCTGGAGGTTCAACCGGTCGTGGCGTTCGCGCGTGCCGAGGTTCCGGCCGGGCTCGCCCTCGTCGAGGGAGTGCTGCTGCTGCCCGCCGCCGGCGTGGCCGAATACGTGCTGTCCGCCGGGGTGGTGCTGCGGCCCATCGACGTCGCGATGTTGGTCGACGTGGCCGAGCGGGCCTTCCCCGCCTACGAGGTGTCCGGGCCGCCGCCGTCCTGGCCCGCCCGCTCCCGGCTGCGCGGCCTGCTGCGTCGCTGACCCGGTCTGGCGGCGCTGTCCGGTCTGGCGGCGCCGTCCGGTCTCGGGCTCGAGATCCATCGGCGGGTCCCGCCGCGGACAGGCCGGCCATGGTCGGGATACCGTGGAACGACTGAGCCACCCCCGGCCGAGGACGCCGACGAAGGAGTCGACATGGCGCGCAAGATGACCGTGCTGGCGCTGATGGCTGGCGCGGGGGCCGCTTTCTCTGCCGCTCGGCGGCGGTCCCGGGGCAAGGAGGAGATCGACCTCTGGCGGGAGGCGACGTCCACCACCGGGTCCCCGGCCGGCGGGCGCTGACAACCTGCGCGGCTGCGCGCTGAAGTGTTGCGCCCGCAGCGGCGCGTCGGCGTGGAACTCGCCTGACGTCGGGTCCGCGGTCGGGCACCATGGGAGCCATGCTGCCCCGTGAGATCCCGGTTCGCCCGGGTCTCGTGCTGCCATCGGCCGACCTGCGCTGGCGGTATTCGCGTTCATCCGGGCCGGGCGGCCAGTCGGTGAACACCTCTGATTCGCGCGTGGAGCTCTCATTCGATGTCGCCGGTTCACCGGCGCTGTCGCCGCTGATGCGTCAGCGCGCGCTGGCACGTCTGGGCGACCGGCTCACCGACGGTGTGCTTACCATCGCCGCAAGAGAGCAGTGCTCGCAGCTGCGCAACCGGGAGGCCGCGCTCGACCGGCTGGTGGAAGTTCTTCGGGTCGCGACTGCCCCGCCACCGCGATCGCGGCGGCCGACGCGGCCCTCGCGCGGCGCTGTCGAGCGGCGCCTGCAGGCGAAGAAGCAGCGGTCCGCGACGAAACGGCACCGCCGGCCCCCCGAGGACTGAGCCCGTCGCGGGCTGCCAGGCCGGGCACACGGTCAGCGACCCGGTACGTCCCACTAGAGTTCGACGATGCCGACGTCGGCGACGAGCATGCCGAGCAGGCCCGCGGGCGCGGCAAGGTGCAGCTTGATGCGGGTCGCGGGGGCCAGATCCTCGACCACGCGCAGCGGGACGTGCACGGAGCCGCGGGCGCCGATCGGGAAGAAGCGCATCGGCGCCCCGTCGCGCTGCAGGATCAGGCAGATCAACTCGTCGGTCGAGTTGCCGCCGCGAAAGTACAGCGGCTGGGCGGTGACGCCGGCCGGGACCACGTAGCTGAACGCCGGGCTGAGCGGGAACGGCGCGTCCAGGCCCTTGCCCTCGAACGGGACGATTCCCTGCAGGAAGCGAGGCGTGGTGAACATCCGCTCCTCCGCCCGTCGGGCATCCACGCGCAGGCTGTCGGCGCATCTGGTGTCCTGCGGATTTTTACTCGACCGAGTTTCTGTCATGTTAAGGCCGCTGCGGACAAGCAGGAGAGGGCACCCAGCCGGGGATCAGGCACGGCGGCGGCGGCGCAGCAGGAGTGCATTGCCGAGCGCGAGCAGCACAGGTCCCCGCCCGCCAGGGCGTCGATGTAGGACTGGTCGTATTCGCCGGGTCGTAGGCGATGCCGGTGAGACCGACGCGGCCGACAGCCGGCACCGCTCAGCTCGCATCCGCCCTCGGCCTCCGTCTGTCGCTCAACCCCGACACCGCAACGACCTGACGGCGTTGTCCAGTCGGGTTCGACCCTCCCAGCAGCGGTGCGCGGCAGCAAGGGATAGGTCGGTAAAAATCCTGTGTCACTACTGATTCAATTGTGATCTTGGTGTGTGGCAGGCCTTTCCTGCGGTGTACGGAACTTCGTCACCGGTATGGCGTTTCGCCTGGCGTACCGCCGCCCGCAGGGGGCACGGTGGGAGTATGGCTGCCCCGCCCTCTCCCCGACCATCCGTCCTCGGCGTGCCCGACGCCGACGCCGACGCATCCGCCGACCGTGAGTCCGCCGCGGCTTTCGGCGGCCCGGACCTTGGTCCCGCGCAGGAAACCGCCCTCGAGCCGTCGGCGTCGCCGGGGGCCTGGTCCGCTGGCGCCGACTACCGGCCCTCGGTGGTGCCGCATGACCGCATGGCCGGCTGCGCCGCCGCCCATCGGCGGCTGCTGGAGCTGGTCGAGCGGGTGGACGACGGCGTGCTGCGCCGCCCGTCCGGCCTGCCCGGGTGGACGGTCGCCCACCTGTTCACCCACTTGGCCCGCAATGCCGAGGGCCACAGCGGGATGGTCGAGGCCGCAAGCGGCGGCGACGTCCGCGACCAGTACCCGGGCGGCCAGGACCAGCGCGACCGCGACATCGCCGCCGGCCGTGACCTGGCCGCCGCCACCGTGCGGGCCGAGGTCGCCGCCGCCGTCGCCCGGCTGGAGCGGGCCTGGGACGCCGTGCACGTCGACGTCTGGCGCACTGGCTTCGGCCGGGTCAGCACGTACGGCGTGACGACGCTCGCGGATCTGGTGTTCCTGCGCTGGCGGGAGACCGAGATCCACCTCGTCGATCTCGCCCTCACCGACCTCGGCGGTCCCGGTCTGGCGGACCTGAGCCCCGCCTACGTCGAGGTCGAATGGGCCTGGACCGTGCGCGGCCTGCCGTCGCGGCTGCCGGCGGAGGTCACCGTCCTGCTCGCGCCGGGCGACCGGCCGTCGACCGCGGTGGGGCGGGGGAAGGAGCTGGTCGTCGTCGACGCGCCGACCATCCCCGCGCTGGCCTGGCTGATCGGCCGTGACCCGGGCCGTCCTGACTGGCCCGCGCTCGGCCCCTGGTGGTGACTGGCGCTCCCGCCCACGCCGGTGAATCGGGCAGGCGAGAGAATGCCTGGCGTGTCGGACAACAGGGACAACCGGGGTGAGGTCACACACGGCGGGCAGCGCGACCGCGGGCGCGATCGGATCCGCGAATGATCACGATGGCGCTGTTCAACAACAAGGGCGGCGTCGGTAAGACGACGCTGGCCTATCATCTCGCCCACATGCTCCAGCGGATGGGCCACCGGGTGCTCGCCGTCGACCTCGACCCGCAGGCGAACCTGACCGCGCAGTTCCTCGACGAGGACGAGTTGACCCGGCTGTGGGCGGAGCCGGAGGACACCGCGTCGTCGGCGCCGAAGCCCGTCGAGTTCGACGTGCGCCCCACGCGGGTCTTCCCCGGCACGGGAACGATGGCGACCGCCATCGCGCCGATCATGGAGGGCGTCGGGGACGTCGAGCTGCCCGACCCGGTGATGATCGAGGACGGCCTGTGGCTGCTGCCCGGGGACGTCGAGCTGAGCGTCTTCGAGGATCGGCTGTCCGCCGCCTGGCCGAACAGCTTCCTCGGCAAGGACATCGCCGCGCTGCGGACGACGACGGCGCTGCACCGGGTCATCGACCACGGTGCCCGCACCGTCGGCGCCGAGATCGTCCTCATCGATGTCGGCCCGAATCTCGGCGCGATCAACCGGGCGCCGCTGCTGTCCGCCGACACGGTGCTCATGCCGTTGGCCGCCGACCTGTTCTCGCTGCGCGGCCTGCGCAACCTCGGCCCGACACTGCGGGAGTGGCGTTCGACCTGGCAGGGCACCGTGCTGCCGAAGGTGCCCGACCGGATCCCCGCGCCCCGCGGCCTGATGATGCCGATCGGCTACATCGTCATGCAGCCGCCCGCCCGCGCAGACCGCCCGGCGAAGGCCCACGACCGCTGGCTCGACCGCATCCCCGAGGTCTTCGCGACCTCGGTGCTCACCAGCGGCAACCCCGGCCCGCACGATCGCTCCTTCGAGATCGCGACCCTGCGCCACTACGCCAACCTGATCCCGCTGGCCCACGACGCCCGCAAGCCCATGTTCGAGCTGCGCGCCGGCGACGGAGCCCTCGGCGGCACCCAGACCGCCGTCCGCCGCTGCTACTCCGACTTCCGCGACCTCGCCGTCAAGGTCCGCG